>JBDLWG010000588.1:0-8792 GCA_039804385.1 Bacteroidota bacterium | reverse complement strand
GGTTGCAACCCTATCCATTACCCACAGAATCAAAAAAGGTGCGTAGCACTGCAACCTTTGTAGAAAAATGGAATTGGAACCCGCGTTTGAGGTGCGTAGCACCGTAACATTCACATCGTTTCTACAAAGGTTACGGTGCTACGCACCTCCAATGCGGGTTTTAATTCCATTTTTCTACAAATGTTACGGTGCTACGCACCTCCAATGCGGGTTTTAATTCCATTTTTCTACAAATGTTGCGGTGCTACGCACCTTTTTATTTTGTAAAATGATTTGAATACCGATAATCATTCTGTGGGTAATGGATAGGGTTGCAACCTCGCCGACGTTGGCACCTTTATTACGACACAACTACTTA
Organism: Bacteroidota bacterium; assembly: GCA_039804385.1. Lineage (GTDB taxonomy): Bacteria > Bacteroidota > Bacteroidia > Chitinophagales > Saprospiraceae > JAAFJT01. The sequence continues at coordinate 8,434 of JBDLWG010000588.1, read as the reverse complement.
TCCCAAAAATCCTAATTCAAAAGGCGCGTTTTCAAATAATTACTTGCCATTTTGAAGGCTTCTGCGGTTGCCGCTTTATCAAAATTGGGATTTGACGGATTGGCAAAGGCGTGTTCTGCATCAAAAATCTTGGTTGTTACCGATTTTTCAGCCGATTTCATATTTTTTTCAAAATCAGCCACAACTTCTTTGCTAATCCACTTTTCACGTCCTGCAAAAATGCCTAATACGTCTGTCCGCAATGTTTTCAATTTTTCGACTTCTTTGACGGGCATGCCATAATACATCACGCAACCAACCGCCCGTTTGCCTTCCAACAAAGCCGATTTCAAAGACCAGCCGCCGCCAAAACACCAGCCAATACTCGCAATTTTCGCTCGGCGACCTGCAAAATCAATCGCGCCTTTCACTATCTGTTCCAAACGCGGTTCTTGCGCCTCTTTCATGTATTTTCCTGCATCATCTCGATTCGTTGCAATTTTTCCATCATACATATCTATCGCTAAGACATTGACTTGTCCATCCAATTCGTTATACCATTTTTCAGCTTCTTGTTTGATGTAATCATTCAAACCCCACCATTCTTGATAAACGAATAAGTATTTTTTAGATTTAGACTTCGCTTTTAGGAGAAAACCGTTAGCCGTTTTGCCGTCAGGCGTTTTAAAAGTCATCATTTCACCACCTGTTAGCGAGACGAAAGTGAACGGGCGCGGTTCGTCATGCGACATCCGAAAGGCTTTATTATCTGCCAATAATTGAAAATCTGCTTGATTTTGCGGTTCACAACAAGATTGCGCAAAGGTGAAACTTGGTTTTAAAACCAAGGTAAGGCAACAAAATAAGAGTATTCTATTCATTTTTTGAATGATTTTATTGAAATAAAGGCGCAAAGTAGGCAAATTTGGAAAGATTCAACAAAATAAATATTCGATATTTCTTGGTTATTTGCAATTTTTTGATTTGTTTTGACCCCAGAAAAACAATTTTCGTCGGAAAAGCCGACTTTTAACAATCAAAAATAATTTTGCAAATTTAAACAACCAAAAAAGTATGGCAAATTTGTGGGTCAAAAAATCATTAGCAAGTCTAATGGAGCAGGCTTCTGATTCCGAAAAAGGACTCAAAAGAACGCTCGGTGCTTGGAATTTAGTGGCATTAGGTATCGGCGCAATCATCGGCGCAGGGCTTTTTGTCCGTACCGCTTCAGCCGCCGCACAAGCTGCGGGGCCGTCTGTCACCCTTTCTTTCATTGTAGGAGCCATCGGTTGTGCCTTTGCAGGACTTTGTTATGCAGAGTTTGCATCCAAAATCCCTATCGCAGGCAGCGCGTACACCTATGCTTACGCAACGATGGGCGAAATCGTCGCATGGATTATCGGCTGGGCATTGATTATGGAATATGCACTCGGCGCAGCAACCGTATCGATTGCATGGAGCGAATATTTAAACAAATTGTTGGGTGGAGCGATACCATTTGAATGGTGTCACTCGCCGATGGAAGGCGGTATTATCAACGCGCCTGCTTTGATAATACTCTTGGCATTAACATTATTATTGATTCGTGGAACCGAGGAATCGGCTACGGTCAATGCGGTGATTGTAGCGATTAAAGTCGCTATTGTATTGATTTTCATTGTAGTAGGCTATCAATTTATTGACCCTGCGAATCATTTACCGTACTTTATTCCTGAAAATACGCCGCCTGTTTTAGACCCTAAAACGGGTAAAGTCTTAATTGATTACACGCCGTTTTTTAAACATGGTTACGGCGGAGTCGTTGGCGGTGCGGCAATAGTCTTTTTTGCCTTTATTGGTTTTGACGCCGTTTCGACGGCGGCGCAAGAGGCGAAAAATCCTGCCCGCGATATGCCGATTGGGATTTTGGGTTCCTTGGCGGTTTGTACGGTTTTGTACATTTTGTTTGCACACGTTTTGACAGGTGTTGCAAATTGGTCTGAATTTGCAGACCCTACCAAAGGACGGGAAGCATCGGTTGCTTATGCGATTACGGCACACATGCCAGGTTATGGCTGGTTGGCAACGGCGGTGACGGTGGCTATTTTGGCGGGTTTTTCCTCTGTGATTCTCGTGATGTTGATGGGTCAAAGCCGTGTTTTTTACTCTATGTCTCAAGATGGTTTGTTGCCAAAAGCGTTTTCGGAGTTGCATCCGCGCTTCCGCACCCCTTTCAAATCGAATTGGATTTTATTTGTATTTGTAGGTTTGTTTGCGGCGTTAGTGCCAGGTAGTGTGGCAGGAGATTTGACCTCTTTTGGTACTTTATTGGCATTCGTGTTGGTAAGTTTGGGCGTTTTAATCATGCGCAAAGGCGAAACCGCAAAAGAAGCTGCTAATGCAGTCGGTTTTCGGACTCCATTAGTGCCATTAGTGCCGATTTTGGGTGCAATCGTTTGTTTAGGAATGATTGTGGCAATTGACCTAACAACACTGGTTTCAGCATTCATTTGGATGATCATTGGTTTAGTGGTTTATTTTACATACAGTCAGAAAAGAAGCAAATTGCAATCGTAAGAGCGTATAGCGAATGGAGGGTTTTAAAACCCTCTATTCGCTGTATTCACTGAAAACTCAGAAGATTAAATAATAAGTTGCACCGCTGCGTCATATTGTTCTTTCGGAAGGTTCTTTTCTTTTTGAAAGGCTTCAAATTGGTGCGCATGTAAAAGGATTTCGAGTTCTTTGAGGAAAAAAAAACGAGTGACTTTACCGTTGGCTCCTCCTAATTCACAAATCCATTGCACCATTGACAAGCCCGCAAATCGCGGGAAATAAATTTCCCGACTACCAAATTGGTTATATATCCTTTCAAACCTTTTTCGCCTCATTCCAAAGCACATCCATTTCCGCAAGGGTCATTTCTTGCAAAGGCTTAACTGCTTGATTTTCAACATATTCAAAGCGTTGTTTAAATTTCCGATTGGTTCTTTCAAGGGCGGTTTCAGGGTCAACCCCAATGAAACGGGCGTAATTCACCAATGAAAATAACACATCCCCCAATTCATCTTCCATTTTATCATGCGATTTTAACGCAACCGCTTCTTGCAATTCTCCAATTTCTTCTTCTACCTTTTCCCAAACTTGCTCTTTGGTTTCCCAATCAAAACCGACTTTTGCGGCTTTTTCCTGCATCCGAAACGACTTAATCAAGGCAGGTAACGTGCGCGGAACACCTGCCAAAACCGATTTTTTGCCTTCTTTCAACTTCAATTGTTCCCAATTGCGCTTCACATCCTCCTCATCTTTGACGACGACATCGCCGTAAATATGCGGATGACGGAAAATTAATTTTTCACATTCGGCATGAATCGCTTCCGCAATATCAAATTGACCTTGCTCCTCCCCTATTTTGGCATAAAAAATCAAGTGTAACAAGACATCTCCAATTTCTTCTTTCAGCCCTTTCCAATCATTATCGGCAATCGCATCCGCTAATTCATAGGTTTCTTCAATCGTCAATGAGCGCAACGTATGAATCGTTTGCTTCCTATCCCAAGGGCATTTTTCGCGCAAATCATCCATCACTTTTAACAATCGTACAAAGGCATTTGCTTTGTCTTGGAATGAGTTATGTGGCATTTAAATATTAAATTTTATTTGTAAATAAAAAATTGAACCTGTTGTATGAACTGCGAAACGATGCTGGAAATATCACGCCGTCCAAGTGGGGTAGAGGGCGCAAAAAATTTGAAAAATGATTTTTTTTGCAAAAAAAAAAATCATTTTTCAAAATTTTTGCGCCCTCTGGAAGATTTTCCCTATTTTATTCAAGCACTTTGGCGCAAAGATATTTCAAAACCTTCTTTCAAGCGAACATTAAAAAAAAAATCAGCGAAAAGTCGTAATTTTGCGCGTCAAATGTTAATTATTAAAACAAAATGTCTTAAAAATATGAGTCAAAAAATCGTTGCGGGCAATTGGAAAATGAATAAAACCGCACCTGAAGCATTATTATTGGCAAAAGAAATGGCGCAACAGAATTTGCCGTCTGATGTGACGGTTATTTTAGCCACGCCTGCTTTGTATTTGCAAAATATTCGTCAAGTTTTGGGCGATAAAAAAGGATTATATGCTGCTGCACAGAATTGTCATCACGAATCTCGGGGTGCTTTTACAGGTGAAATCTCGGCTGAAATGATTCAAAGTATTGATGTTCAATATGTTATCATTGGACATAGTGAACGCCGTGAGTATTTCAAAGAAAATAATGCCATGATTGCCAAAAAAGTGGATTTGCTCTTAGCGAAAGAGATGAAACCCATTTTTTGTTGCGGCGAAGCCTTGCCGATTCGGGAAAAAGGTAAACAGGTGAAATATGTTTCGAATCAGATTAAAGAAGGTTTATTTCATTTGGGGCATGCTGATATTAAAAAAATAGTTATTGCGTATGAACCAATTTGGGCAATCGGAACGGGCTTGACGGCTACACCTGAACAAGCGCAGGATATGCACTTTGAATTGCGCAAAGGGATTCGCAAAAAATATGGTAATGAAATTGCGGATAATATCCGTATTTTATATGGCGGTAGTTGCAATGCGTCGAATGCAAAAACGCTTTTTGCACAACCTGATATTGATGGCGGCTTGATTGGCGGTGCGTCTTTGAAAGCGGCAGATTTTTGTGCGATTATCCATTCATTTTAAGAGTCCGCGCAAGTTTCGGAAACGGAATATTTTAAAATATTTTATTTTAAAATATTCCGTTTCCGAAATTGATTCTAAACTTTCGCAAATTTTTTTTGATAAAATAAGTTTAAAACGCATCAATAATGGTTTGAAAAATACCCAATAAACGCGGTATTTCATTTAAATAAATCTCTTGATGATGAATCGTTACTAAATTGCCTTCCATTTTTAAGAATTTCCACTCTTTTCCAGTCGTCACACAGCCATAAATCATGGGATAATGGATGCCATCTTGTTCATTTAATCGTTGTGCGCCAATCATTTGCGCGATACATTGCCCCAAACCGCCCATTATATCATTTTTTTCAGCTTCAATCATGCAAAAAATGGGTGCTTCAATGACTAACGCATTGGGGTTCCGCGAAAAAACAAAATCGCATTCGCCCGTCAAACTTAAATCTTTATCAATATCTAAATTTTCCCCCGATATAACACTTAATTTATTGATATTTAAATATTTGATTTCCATTAAAATAGGAGCCACAATCCATTCAGAACGACTTTTTTCGGTAATCGTAGCCATTTTGTCCCCTCTGATTAAAGCATTTTTGAGCCAATCACTTGGAACGATTGAAGGCGTTTGTCCAAATAAATCATCATTGACGCTCTGCAAACCAAATTTTTTTTTGACCGCCTTGAAAGAATAAGAAGAATAGCCCGCCATGATTTGAGATTTTAAAAAATTAAAAATACGATTTTAAACTAATGTGCAAATGTACGGTAAATTGGAACGCGGATAACACGGATTGCGCGGATTTTTTATAAAAAATCCGCGCAATTCGTGTTATCCGCGTTCCAATTTACCCGCTTTTCAAACTTATTTTTTAAACAAATCAATCATTTTTTGAATGCTCATATCCAATTCCAAAATCGGACTCATGCGAAATAAAGTCGTATGTGGTTCAAAATCAACGACTAACAACTCACCTAACAAATACGCCGCTTCTGCCCGCCGCCCGCTTGAATACATACATGCAATTTTCGCATATTGAATTTCTATATCAGGAATATTCATTTCGGCAGTTTCCAAAATCTCCATTGCCGCACTTGTCCGCCCGCTATCCATCAAAAATGCCGCAGGTTCTAACCAATATTCCACTAAATCAGGTGCAATTTCAGTGGCTTTCGCAAAATAAAAAATGCCTTTTTGATATTTTTTCAATTGAAAATACGCTTCGCCCATCGCTGCGTAGATTTCTTCGCGTTCATCTTCCCGATACAAGGCTTTCCGATAACACTTAATCGCCTCTTTCCAACAGCCCAAACTCGCATGAAAAGCACCAATCCGATAATGCGTTTCCCAACAATTCGGATCCATTTCCAATGCCTCCAAATAAAACGCATACCCCTTTCGATGATCGCCTAACTGCGTGTAACAAACCCCTACTTGTAACAATGTTTGTGCAATTTCCGTCGTTGTGCGCGATAAAATGTGCAAATAATAATTCAACGCCGCCGCATATTGCTGTTTATCCACCAATAATTGCGCACATTCTTGATAGGCCTGTTCAAAATCTTCGTCCAACGAACAAGCAAATTCATATGCCTCAATCGCATCATTCACCCGATTCGTCGCCGCAAGCGCGTAACCGAGATTGAACCAAGCCCATTTCAAATACGGGTCTCTATCCAATAAATACTCATTAAAAGCAATGCTCTCCTTGAAATTACCGAGATGCGACACCGCCGCAATCATTTGATGCGCCGCGTCCTCATGCGTCGGCACTAAGGTCAAGGCTTCACACAAAGCCTTAAACATCCGCCGATATTGGCGCAGGTTTTCAAAAATGCCCGCTTCGTAAACGAAAACATCGGCAAGGGTTTCATTGTCGCAATTCTTTTTCATGTGATGTAGGAGGATTAGAGCGCATTTATGTTCCCCTTTCAAGGACAAAATGTCTGCTTTGGCGAACCGTATATTCCAATTCAAAGGGGCGCGTTTCTGCGCAATTTCCAATGCCGCAAACGCCTCATCTAAACAATCTTGTGACACCAACAGTTGAGCCTTTCGCATCAACAAATTGGCAGACGCTTCATGTCGGGTGATAGCGTAATTCGTGACAGTGAGGGCTTTTATCCACTGTTTGCTATACTCGTAAAAATCAATCAGTTGCATGAAAACCGATTCCTCATAAAAGCATACCACTCCCTTTTGTGACATCTCCTCGTACTCCGTAATTAAGGCCGAAATACTCCCTTTTGTATTAAAATAATGACGATTCATCCGTATTTATCTTTTTGTTACGAATGTAAATATAAACCGTTTCTCCGTATTCTGTACAAGTATTTTGCCGACTTTCTTACATAATATGTTTACTAAATTAACTATTTCTTCCATTTATACTTGTAATATCTTAACAATTACTGCTTTATGAATTATAATTATGTTAATTCAGATAACATATTAAAATGGTATTCGCAAATCATTAACAAAATTAACTGCTTTTTAACACTCTGGGTTGATATTTTGTTATAATATTAAAAAATATACTAATGGTTATAATTGTGACATGGTAAACCTAAAAACAAAAAGGCTTCTTGAATGTGTTCAAGAAACCCTTTCAGCAATACAGATGAAAAATTTTATAGCTATCTATCGTTTTTATTGGGATTCATATGCAATTTACGCATTTTCCCATTCTGCCGATTTTGCAATTCGTTTAACAATTCTCCTTTAAATTCGCGTTCTGCTTGGTGTAATAAAGCAATTCGCTTAGGAGAAAGTACTTTTTTCCATTTTTGATAATATTCTTTTTTTAAATCTATTATCCGCGATTCTACATCGAATTGAGTTGCAATTGCCTTCTCTGCTTCTGCATCATTGAGGTCTTCAAGGCGTTTTTCAGGGATGGCTTGTTGCCGAATCGTTTTCAATTTTCCCATGTATTCATTGAACAAAGGGAAAAAGACTTGCGCTTCATCAGGCGTTAATTGCAACCGTTCGGATAGGAAAGCGGCTCTACGCGCCTCTACCCTACTTCCCATTTTAGTCCGAGTTGGAGGCGTAGATTGCGATAAACCACTATATTGCAATGCAATAAACATTAAAAATAAAAATAATTGTTTCATTTTAAAATAAATGATTCTATTTTGTTGTTTGTCAAAAAAAAGGTTTAATCAGGGATTTCGTTTAAATAATGTTCTAATTCTTCGGTGGTAAAATTGAATTTTAAATCCTTATGGTCTAACAGCGCGTCATGGTAGGCTGCCAGTAAATCATCGTCAAAATCATCCAAATTATTTTTAATATAATGATGTACGTCCTCTTGCATAGCGATTGTTGGAACAACGCTTGGTTGTTTTTGAAACCAAAACAAAGTGGCGGTTGTTAACAAAATACTTGCGGATAATGCCCAAGCCGTTTGAGGTTGCCACAACCATTGTTGCCATCGTTCTGCCCAGATTTGGAAACGATTCGGCGTTTTCGTGACAACGAAAGTTGGTTTATCCACTATTTTTTCAAACACTTTGTCTTCTAAGGTATCAAAATAAAACAAAGGCGTTTTAAAAATAGGTTTGGTTTGTTCTTTTTTCAACTGAGCAAGAAAGGGCGATAAGTCTTTCAATTCTGCTATTGGGTCTTGATTTTCCTTCATGTCAAACGATTTTTTTTTGGATGGAATCGCACCCGCATTACGCGAGTAAGCGGGGCAATCCCGAAAACTTCATAGGGTCACAATTGTATTGATAGGACGAACCTCTTATATAAAATTATTTTTATTCGGCT
>JBDLWG010000587.1:0-6180 GCA_039804385.1 Bacteroidota bacterium | reverse complement strand
ATACGGGGCGAGAACGTTTTGTTGGTACTTGGACAAGCGATGCCCTCGAAGATTATAAATTGAATGGTACCAGTGTCTTGCGATATAATCAAGGCTTTCTCTTGCAATTAAAAGGAGATGGCACGGGTTTTCGCACCTTGCCTTGGTATAAAGACACGATTGAATGGTTTTACCAAGAAAACCCAACTCGAATCGCTGTGTTGATACCTTATATTGGTGGTTCAGGCAAGTACGCAGAAAGTTTTTCCATTAGCAAAGACACCGAAACGGAGCAAATTTGGTTTTCGGATACGCCCTGTGACATCAAAGATTCGACCAATACAAAGACCTTTGCCAATCGGGTCGAGAAAACTTGGAAATTAAACAAATAGTTTTTTACTTTTTTTAAATTAAATTTTTTTTATGATGAAGATCATATGCATCCTGCTCATTGCATGGACAGTGCTTGTTATGCCCTTGCAGGTTCAAGCCCAAAGTTTTCGATATAGCATTCGGTTGCAGGAAGTTACTTTTCTGAATGACGATGTGAATAACCTGCGAAATGTAAATCTCTTCCCGATTAACAAGGATGACGGTAGTGGTTCATATGTATCTAATGGACAACCTCATTGGACAAGATCGCAAGCGATTAAAGTACCAATTGCTTATCAAAGTGGTACTAAACCGCGTGTCACTGCCCAATTTAAGTTGGAATGTTCTCAAGCTATTGGAAATCAAGTTCAAATACGCGGAAATGTAAGAAATCCTGTCAACAGAGAAGATACCATTACAACTTTTGCGACGCTTGATATTAATCCTGTGTCCACAGGCGGTACAAACCCATATACATATGATTTGCTATATGATAAAGGTACTGGTAGCAATTTAGCAAAAAAAATTCGATATATTGAAAATTACACGATTCAATGGGAAATTTCTTTTGATAATGGTAGCCATTGGAATGTCATAGATGCGGCTTCCAACTCAAATACGAATGAATTATATGTGACTTGGAAGAAACCATTAGAAGAAGACCCGAGCTCCTTTTTTGTCGGTGCGGGCGAGTATTACCATCTTCACACCTTATTTCATTTGAGTTGTACTGCAAATGATGGCGTTGATATAATGACAAATTCAAATATATTTGATCATGTGTGGAAACTATTTGATGCTAATGCGAATCGGGTTGAAACGAATTCAAATCTGAAGAGCCGAAGCGGAGAAAAATTTGTGTATTACAATACTTTCAATACTCCAAGTCGCAGTTCTTTTGAGTTGATTCAAAATCCAGATGGACAATGCTATGCTTTTGCAAGCTTATTATTACACTTGTGTAAGATACAAGGAATGGATATTGATTATTTGGACGCTGCTCAGGAAATACAACCCGATTTGGAAGCGGTTCAAGCATGTGGCGGCAGAGATATTCAACAATTTCAAGCAAAATTTTTGGTTAAAAATTGGAACTTTACAAACCCAAGTAATCGTACCGATTGCAGTAAATTTCCAATTGTTGCCGTTCATGATACGATTGTAAGCATTCCATATCTTCCCAATCCCAACCGATATATATTCATTTATTCTGAAATATCCGATGCAGAAGGTCTTTTTGGACAAAATAATAGAAATCCTAATTCTTTTTTCGGAGCTCATGCTGTTGTTAAATTCAATGGCAAAATCTATGATCCTTCCTATGGAATTGCGTACAATTCCATTCAAGAAATAACCAAAAACCTGTCCGCTTGGGCATACAGGCGATTCGGCGTTTCGGAAGATTTTTTCCGACGAGACCTTAATGGCAACGGAAACAGTACAGATATTTTTAACGCCCTGTTCATTGCACCCGATATTCAAGTTAATAAATTTCATTAATTCTAAAATATTATGAAAAAATATATTTCATTTTTAACAATTTTTCTTTTTTGCGCCTTTTCAATGGAAGCGCAAACAGATTCAATAATGATTGGCAAAAAGTTTAATCGTAAAATGACGCAGTCTCCTAAAATAATTGTTTGCCAAGAAAAAATGTGGTTTTATAATCAAAAAAATGAACTGAATCGAACTGAAATGCAATCCTATTTTACCAACCCAAAGGATACGGTTTCGCTCCAATATGATGGTTTGTTTTTTATGGTTGTAAACAATCCTTTCTATAACACGACGGTTTCATGGGATGTAGACCCAACAAATATTTATGGCGTAAACGGATTAAGCATCGAATATAAATCAGGTATCTGTTATGGTGCAGGCGGTTCCGTGAACAAATTAGCTCATAGTGAACTTGGAATTTGGGCAAAAGGAACTAAGAGAGATTCTAATTTTAATTATTGGCAAGCATTTAGAAATGCCTTTTTTGGAAACCTGCCACTGAACACATGGTTTGAAAAAAAATATCACCAAACATTCCTTTACAACTGGAAACGAGGTTTACGAGACGTACCTTTTACTAAAATTGCCGATAGTGTGATTGGAAATACGTATTTTGATTTTTTCAAACTCAAATCAAATGATAGTACTGCTTTTTTCGCGTTGTGCGAGGGTAATGTATTGAGCACATGGCATTTTACATCCTACAAAGAGGAGAAATTAAAGGAATATCCCTTTAAGCCAACAGGTTATTTTCATGTTTTGGAGCATCGCGGACAATCCTATTTGATTTCGGCAGAAGGGATTGTTTTCAAAATCGGTCCACAGCTTGAAAAAGTACAAGAATTGCCGCGTCCCTTGAACGAAGGTTGGCTCATTGTGGACAAAGACCATGATAAAATCTACTTTTTGGAACAAAAATATTTTTCCTTCGCCGATAAGCCGCGATCCATTAAGGAAATCCTTAAAAATGCTTTTGTCGTTTTTTAAAAATTCAACCTGAAATATGAAAAATTATTCACTATTAATTTGTTTTTGCCTTTTAGGGAAAATCGGATTGGCTCAAGATGTGACCACTCGAATCACGCACGTTCAAGGCGGTCAACTTGGTGCCATTGACTTAACGATGTTAGGGGGCTACGCACCATACGATTTCAGCTGGACAGGTCCCAATAATTTTCGAGCCTTTACAGAAGATATTAATGGATTGCAATCAGGTCAATATTGTGTGGATGTTTCCGACGCTCATTGTGGTACGCTCAACTTGTGTGTTATCGTAGAGGAGTGCAGCTCCATCATTGCTCGTTTCAACCAAACAGCACCTTGTCAAGGTCAGAGTAACGGCTCTCTAACGGCTGTGACCTATTCGGCAGCACGTCAACCCCTTCGCTATCAATGGAGCAATGGTCAAACGACCCAAACTGCCACGAATTTAGCAGCAGGTATTTATAATGTTACGATTACGGACGCGGTTGGTTGCACGGATACTCGAAGCGAAATGTTATTGCCGCAAACGATTTGGGTCGATGGCATTGTTCGGAATGCTTGTACGGGTGGTCATGCAACGGGCGGCGTGACATTACAAGCGAACATCATACCCACGAGTCGGTCGGGCATGATGGATTTTCGTTGGAGTAATGGCTCCACAGAACCGAATCTGACAGGCGTTGGAGCAGGTACGTACACTGTAACCGTTAGTGGAGGCAATAATTGTACTCAAACAGCCCGTTTTACGATACGAAATGAGTTTGAGGAAAATGTTTTGGTGCAATTGGGGGACAAAGAAAATAGTTCGTATTGCGATAGACGAACGATGGCATGTGACGGGAGGATTGATTTAGCCGTTATCCGAACGGATAGACCCTTGAATTTTAATTGGTGGGGACCCAACGGACCCCGAACGGGGCAAAGTATCTCTGATTTATGTGCTGGGGATTATCGTGTAACCGTGAGTGATAATAATGGATGCCAACGGACTTTACCACCGATTACTTTATGCTGCTGTGAAAATGATTTTGAGACGACGGGTACCGCCAGTAACCCACTCGCCTGTAGTCGCAGGGTTTATACGGCTCCAACCGTTACGTTGGTACCTCAATCGCCCGATTATTCGAATCAAAATACAGGCAGCATCCAGCTCAATATTACGGGCAATCCCAGCAACATTGGGGGCTATATCGTTCGTTGGGAAGGACCTGGGGTTACAGGGTCTTCCCAACGAACCTTAACGGGACTCGGCGTGGGTCGCTATTGTGCCACGGTCAAAGATGGTTGCTATACGGTGGAACAATGTGTTACTTTAGTGGCTTGCAAGGAGCAAACCATTACCATTACAGGAACTGCCAGTCCGAGTTGTGAATGTCCAACGAACACGACATCGTGCAATATTGGATCCATTCAAAATGTAAGGGTCACTGGTGGAACGGCTCCTTACAAGTACCAATGGAGTAACGGCAACCAAAGTCAAAACCTTAGTGGTCTGTCCGCAGGGCAGTATTGTGTGACTGTCACCACCGCAAATGGTTGTCAACAAACAAAATGTTTTACGGTGAGCAGTACTGCGTTGGTCGAAAGACTCAACCGAACCGATTGTTCTTGGGTTGATAAGGTTTGTCCTCTCAATCAAGCGATAATTCAATCCAAGGTAAGGCACGTTGGAAGTACGCTTGTTCAAGATTTTAATGCCTGTAAATTAGATCGGCGATGTATTGACGGAAGCATTCAACCTGTTTTTATGGGGATCACAAGAGTCCAAACAGACCAAGTGCTGCAATTACGGGACGGTTCTCTGATTTGTGCCGATATTACGGAATGTGCAATGCCCAATAGCAATGGGAGTTTTCAAGCATTCGTTGCAACCAGAGCCTCTCAAAAGAGCCTCCGAAAAGACGAAATTGGCTTTAATGGAGACCGTTGTGATCCCAGAATGTTTCAAGTGAACCACTATTGTGGTTCCGCACTCCTAAAGGTGGAATGCATCCCTGTGGCAAGTCGAGATTCAAATGGCATTGCTTCGGTTGCTTGGTCTCCTGCCTTAGATTCTTTGAGAAACCGAGTCACGGATACCGTTTTCAACCTCTTGCCGAATGCTTTTAGGATTGGTGCGAAGGATTCGTTGGAATTGGGGTCCCTTAAAACGATTCAAGAGCAGCCTTTGACAAGTCAAACCGTCTCCCAAAGTTATCAAATCGAACGAATCTTCCCGAATCCCTTTCAAGAGAACCTTTCGATACATCTTAATGTTGGGTCGGCAACTGAATTGCATTTCAAACTCTTGAACGTTTTAGGGACGGTTGTTTTTGAGCAAAAGCAATCGCTTTCAAAAGGGTTTCATCAAATTGTTTTAGAGATGCCCCGTTTAGCAGCAGGTGTTTACAGCCTTGAGATGGTCTCCAAAGAGGTTCCTAAGAAAACGGTTCATAAAATGGTGCGCTTCTAAGTTCATTGAATGGTGGTGAAGTTTGAGAAAGGATTCGTTTTCAATTGGGATGATAATAATATTAAAAAAACGGTTGAGAACAAAGCACTGCGCGGCAACTCCCCGCAAAACCCACGCAAAGGCTCGACTGCGGGGCGATGCGTCAGTGCCATCGTTCTCAACCATTTTTTGTCTATATATAATATTGAACTGGCTTTCAGCCAGAGAGTTGTAAGAAATTTGAGATTTTCGTGGTGGTTCCGTTCGATTTATACGAAAAGGTTTTGAGGCAGGTGCATTAAAAATGCAATCATCTGAATCGAAATTGGAGCAAATATGTTCTGCAACGGTTCAATGAAGGAGATTTTAGAGAGGCTTTTAAGGAGGTTTTGAGAGGTTCCGCACCGAAAATTAGAGTTTATTAATTTCTTCTGTTTTTGCAATTGTAACATGAAAAAAATCGTTCTAATGTGCTTCGCTGTTGGTGTCCATTTCTGCATCTGGGCGCAACGGGGCATGTATGTTGTGTCAGATAATGGGGCGAGTGTTACGCCGCCGCCCCAAGAAAAGCGTTATGCGTTGGTGATTGGCAACAATGCGTATCAACACGTCAGTAAGTTGCGCAATGCGGTCTCCGACGCAATGCTGATGACCACGACATTGCGCTCGGTCGGGTTCGAGGTGGAAACCGTCACGAATGGCACCCGTAGCGAAATGGTTGCCGCGTTGCGTCAGTTAGGCAAACGGGCTTCGGGGCAGCATACAGTTGCATTGTTTTATTATTCGGGACATGGGTTACAGGTTCGGGATGAAAACTGGCTCGTGCCTGTGGACGCACTGGCGGAAACGGCGGCGGATGTTGCGGATGCGTGTGTCGGACTGAGTTCGGTAACGAATCAATTAGAACAAGCGAATAC
>JBDLWG010000586.1:0-3407 GCA_039804385.1 Bacteroidota bacterium | reverse complement strand
TATTTAAAAAACAAGTATAAAATTTAAAATGACTCTAAAAATTCCAGAATTGTCGCTCGTCGTTTTAATAGGTACGAGTAGTTCGGGCAAATCCTCTTTGGCGAAACGATTGTTTAAACCGACTGAAATTTTATCATCGGATTATTGTCGCGGTATCGCTTCTAATGACGAAAATAGTTTGGACGCAACCTCAGATGCGTTTGAAATCTTATATTTCATCCTCGCCAAACGCTTGAAACGCGGTTTATTGACGGTGGTGGATGCTACGAATATTCGGGTGGAAGACCGTAAAAAATTATTGGAAATTGCCCGACAACATCATTGTCTCGGCATCGCGCTCGTGATGGATACACCCGAAAAAATCATCCTTGCCCGACACGAACAACGTACGGATAGAAATTTTGCTAAAGCGGTGATTTTCAATCAATTGAAAACGATGCGCTCTGGTTTGCGCGGCTTACGCAGAGAAGGTTTTCATCATATTTACACAGTTGAGACCGAAACAGAAGCGAATGATTTAAACATCAATCTCGAAAAATTATGGACCAATAAAAGTGATGAACATGGACCCTTTGACATCATTGGGGATATTCATGGTTGTTATGATGAATTGATTGAATTGTTAACAAAATTAGGTTATGTAATTGATAATCAATCGATTGAATATCCGAAAATAGCACATCCCGAAGGTCGAAAAGTCCTGTTTCTGGGCGATTTAGTGGATAGAGGTTTACAATCGCCACAAGTATTGAAATTGGTGATGTCGATGGTGGAATCAGGAACGGCGATGTGCGTTCAAGGCAATCATGATGCAAAATTATTGAAACAAATGCAAGGGCGCGATGTCCAATTAACGCATGGTTTGGCGGAAACGGTGGCACAAATGGCGTTAGAAACGCCTGAATTTCACAACAAAGTGAAACTTTTTTTGGATAATTTGCGCAGTCATTACGTTTTAGACCACAAAAAGTTGGTTATTGCCCATGCGGGGATTCGGGAGGAAATGCAAGGACGCGGTTCGGCAGCAGTGCGGGCATTCTGTCTTTATGGCGAAACGACGGGCGAAACCGATGAATTTGGGCTGCCTGTGCGTTATAATTGGGCAAGTGAATATCGCGGCAAGGCGATGGTGGTTTATGGACACACGCCTACGCCCGAAGCAGAATGGTTGAATAACACGATTTGTTTGGATACAGGTTGCGTTTTTGGTGGGAAATTGACGGCTTTGCGTTATCCAGAACGACAATTGGTCAGCGTGTCTGCGAAAGCGACTTATTGTGTACCGAAAAAACCATTGATTGCACCGCCTGCATTGGTTTCGGCACAACATGAATCGGATGATGTGATTGATATAGAACCTTTTTTATCTAAACAAATCATTGAAACACAATTACTTGGCAGAATCAATGTCCGCGAAACGAATAGTGCGGCGGCATTGGAAGGGATGAGTCGATTTGGCATCAATCCGAAATGGGTGCTTTATTTGCCGCCTACGATGTCGCCGAGCGAGACGAGCAAACATCCTAATTATTTGGAATATCCAACAGAAGCGTTTGCGTATTTTAAAAAAGCAGGCGTTGAAAAAGTGATATGTGAGGAAAAACACATGGGTTCAAGAGCTGTCGTGATTGTTTGCAAAGATGCATTGGCAGCAAGGACGCATTTTGGCAGCCTTGAAAATCGGGTTGGAGTAGTTTATACGCGCACAGGTAGAAGTTTTTTTAATGAACAAAATATTGAAAATCAATTTCTTACAAAAATTCAAGCGGCATTAAGTCAAAGTGGTTTTTGGAATCAACACGATACCGAATGGGTTTGTTTGGATTGTGAATTAATGCCTTGGTCTGCCAAAGCGAAAGCCTTGATTTTGCAACAATACGCTGCCGTTTCGAGTGCAGCACGTCATGCGTTGAAAGCGGCTCAACCCGTTTTGGCAATGGCTTCACAACGCGGTTTAGACATAGCGGATTTACAACATCTGTATGCGCAAAAAAGCGATAGCATTGACCTTTATACAGACGCATTTCGCCGTTATTGCAAAGATACGAATGGGATTGAAGGCTTGGTTTTAGCTCCTTTTCACTTGTTGGCAACTGAGGGTAAAACGCATTTTGATAAGAATCATATTTGGCATTTGGAACAAATAGCCGATTTTTGTAAGGAAGACCCTGCTTTTTTGATGGCAACATCTTTTAAAATCGTTGATTTAAATCATACCGAAAGCGTTGAAATGGCAACGCAATGGTGGGAACAAATGACCGAAAAAGGCGGAGAAGGCATGGTGGTCAAACCATTGGATTTTGTGGCTCGGGATGGCAAATCCAGTTTATTACAACCCGCGATTAAATGTCGGGGCAAGGAATATTTGCGGATTATTTACGGTGCCGATTACGATTTGCCTTCTAATTTGGAACGATTGAAAAAACGAGGTTTGTCTTCTAAACGGGCTTTGGCATTGAGCGAATTTGCATTAGGCGTGGAAGGTTTAGAACGATTTGTCAAAAAAGAACCGCTTCGACGCGTATATGAATGCGTTTTTGGTGTCATGGCGTTGGAAAGTGAGGAAATTGACCCGCGTTTATGATGATGACAGTTTGAAACTTGCCGCACATTGGATTTAAAATTCGGTTGATATTGAAAATACGAAGTCGTGGAAAAACGTGCGGCAAGTTCAAACTTGCAGCACTTTTTTTCTTTCCGTACTTTGTCATTCCGTAGGAACGTTCTAATTCATGCTCATCACCCACAAACTCCTCTTCATAATCCATCTCCAAATCATCCAACAAGCCTTTAAAGACTAATCTTCTTGAAAATCAGCCTCATCAGGATACAAATCACCCAATAACATCGTACAACCTTCCAACGTGTGTAAGAATGCAACGGCATTTTCACCAATGTAATCCCGCAAAACCCACGTTCCATCGGTTTGCTTCGTCCAAACGACGACTTGTTGGCTCTCTTGATAAATCAAAACATATTCTTGAAAACTGGGAATCGTGCGATACCATTCAAATTTGCCATTACGGTCGTGTTTTTCGGTCGAATCGGACAGCACTTCCACAATTAAATGAGGATTTACAATGGTATCTTTTCTTTTTTTATAAAACAAAGGCGGGCGTGAAATAACAACCGCATCAGGATAGACCACTTTATTCACTCTTTCGATATAAATTTTAGTATCACTGTTGCTGACAATAAAATTTAAACGCTTTGTTTTAACATGGTTAAACAAAACGGCACTTGCGGCTTGTGCCAACAAGTTATGTTTTAATTTAGCTCCTGCCATTTTAAGGATGATACCATTATGGTATTCGTTTTTTGTTAAAGATTTGGCTTCCAATCGAAAGTATTCTTCGATTGAAATCAACTTTTCAAGAGCAGCAGATTTAGATTTGATAGATACCATA
>JBDLWG010000585.1:0-3914 GCA_039804385.1 Bacteroidota bacterium | reverse complement strand
ATGGGTGCGCTTTTGCGCGTCCATACGCAAGAAATTCATTTTTCAGATTTGAAAAAATTATATCCTACTTTGCCTATTTATGGCGCATTACTGAATGGAAAGAGTATTTTTGAACCAAAATGTTTTGAAAAAACAGGGATTATCGTCATTGGCAATGAAGGCAATGGCATTTCTACAGAAATTTTAAAACAAATAGATTATCCAATCACCATCTTAGGTGGCGGCGGCGCGGAATCGCTCAATGCAGCCGTTGCAACAGGTATTATTTGCGCTGTTGCTTGTCACATTTACGCACAAGAAACGATATTTAAATAGTTGAACTATTTTAAAAATTCATTGTTGATTATTTAAACGATTGATTATTAATATTTTAATCAACTTACTACATATATTAGATATAACTCAATTTAATACTTAAAAATTTTGACATGAAATTCCTTCTATTTTCGATGGCGATGGCACTTATGGTGCCGATTGCCTCTAATGCTCAACAAGGCGGACGAATCCCATTATCGAACGCTAAATCCGTTCAGCAGACCGACCAAATTATTTTAAAATTGAAAACGAATCCAACTGCCAAAGTAGTGGATCGACTCAAAACAGGGAACGCATTTGTTGATGCGGTTTCCAAAAAATACAAAGCCATTGCTTTGACAAAACGCCTATTAGGTCAGAAAAGTCAACAATTTGTTTACATTATCAAGTTTCCAACAGGCACGGCGATGGAAATGGTATTGGATGCTTATGCCAAAACCAAGCAACTTGAATATGTGGAATTGGATGCGATGGGTTCAGGGGGCGGCATTCAATCCATTCCCAATGATGGAGAGTATTCGCGCCAATGGAGTTTGAAAAATGATGGCAACTTTTGGTTATCCCCCGCAACCGTAGGGGCAGATGTCAAGATGGAATCCGCTTGGAATATCACTCAAGGCGATACGAATACGGTTGTTTGCATCTTGGATAGTGGTTGTAAATTGGATCATCCCGAATTTTCAGGCAGGATATGGAACAATCGCCGCGAAATTCCCAACAATCAAATAGATGATGATAATAATGGTTATGTGGATGATTATCAAGGTTGGGATTTCGTGAATAACGACAATAATCCAACCGATGATATGGGACATGGTACGAATATCACAGGCATTATTGGGGCGACAGGCAATAATAATAGGGGCTATGCAGGGATAGATTGGCGTTGTAAATTAATGATTATCAAGGGATTAAATAATATTAATAAAGGTTATTACTCTTGGTGGGCGAGTGGACTTTACTACGCGGTGGATAATGGAGCTAAAATCATTAACCTTTCGCTCGGCGGCACTTCCCACTCAACAATGCTTCAAACTGCGATTCAATATGCGGTCAATCATGGTGTTGTTGTCGTCGTTGCCATGATGAATTTTAACACGGATGCGATTTGTTATCCCGCAGGATTTGCGGGTGTGATTGCGGTGGGTTCCACCAATGCCAATGATGAACGTTCCATTACGTTTGGGAGTAATATGAATGCAGGCAGCAGTTATGGTTCCCATATTTCAGTGGTTGCGCCAGGCAATTATATTTTTGGATTGCATCACCTTTCTAATGTTGATTACAACTATTATTGGTGCGGCACTTCGCAGGCGACCCCACATGTAACTGGTTTAGCCGCTTTATTGTTAGCGCAAAATCCTGCGCGAACGCTTGCTCAAATTAAATCCATTATCGAATCCAGTGCGCAAGATAGGGTAGGCACTTCTGGTGAAGATGTGCAGGGGTGGGATCCTTATTATGGATACGGGCGAATCAATGCCTATCGCGCTTTGTTGAAAACGAGTCTCCAAACGCCACCTCAATCCTTTCAATTATCCATCTATCCGAATCCCAATAGAGGACAATTTGAAATTTTATTGAATGCAGAACTATTTGAAATGAACCTAATTATAAAAAATGTTTTAGGACAACAGGTGTTTCATCAAAAGATTGCGGCAGGTACCGAACAAGTAACAATTCAGTTACCTAATGATGCGAATGGGATTCATTGGGCGTGTTTTTATCGGGATGGGCAATTGCAAAATACGCAAAAAATGGTTGTAAACCAATAAAAATGAAATCATCAATTTCCACATTGGAAATGAAGATACATTGGAAAAAAATAAAACATTTAGATTTAAATGATTCTTTTTTTTGAATTATTGGGTAAAATAACCAATCGTTTGTTAATTTTGAGGCAAGTTCTTTTACCAAAATGAGGTTATTTGCCATGCCCAAGTCTATCAAAAAATATATTCAACAAACGACAAACGCGCTTGAAATCGTTTTGCAACAATATGAAGCGTTGATTCAAGAGCAAGTCATGCTCGGAAATCTCTCCGCAACCGCAGCTACTGCTAAATTGAACGCGCTCGAAGCTCAATTGTGGGCAAAAGCACCTGTCTTGCAAGCCAATTCCAGACCGTTAATGGTGAATGAAGTTGTTAAACAAAAAGTTTTAAATGAATTGGAGCAATTGATTTGGCATCCGCAGTATGCTGTGAACGAAAATGATGTATTAGATGAATTGGTCTTATCCTTGTCCAATCACATTCATTGTGGCGCAGCACAATTGCAAACTAAAGTCAATGAAGCCTTAGAAGAAGCAGTAGCATTGTTTCAAAAAACGGGTGCAATCACGTTGTCGCAGGAGCGAAAAGTGAAAATTGAAGTCGTGAATCAAGTGAGTAATGAACGGTTTAAAGTGATCTTACCATTGATGCTTGCAGGTGGGCAAAGCATGCATTATAATTATCATTTGGTGGATCGTATTTTAACCGAAACCAAATGCCATTCCACGATTTTTCAACGCATTCCACAAGGTTTTTTGCGGATTGCAACCAACGTTACGACTACCGAAAATAAACGAGCTATCAATACTTTCATTCCAAATGATTCGCATGTGGTGCATACAATTTTAAAAGGCAACGTTTATAAAGGCAGTGCTTTTGTCGTAAATAATTGGTATGCAACAGCTTATCATCCGATATGGATTGACGGACGCATTGAAGGAATGGTGTATGTCGGCTTGCGCGAGTATTTGCCGCACCTCAATCAACGCATTTCCAATGTTAAATTGCTCCAACTTTTGGAGAATTTAGTAGATGTTTATTTTGCGGATTCGCATGGCAGTTCTGCGATTGAACAATTGATGGCGTTTTTCACGCATGCACAGCAAGGCGCGATTCATAACCCATTTATTGAATTGGGTTTGAAAGAATTGACCGTTTTATTAAAACAGATTAAAGAAAAACGGGATGTTAAAGCAGCGAATCAGTCTCCACCATTCGCGCACCCACTTAGCATCGTCACTGATTATATTCAAGTGCATTTGCCCGAAAATATGACGATTGAAAGCCTTGCACAAGTTGCTCATATTAGTAAAATTTCATTATATCGGTATTTTAAAGAGACTTACGCGCTTTCGCCCATTGATTTTATCAATCACGAGCGTTTGACAAGGGCTTTAAAATTAATGGATTCCACTAAAAAAAATATTCAAGTCATTGGGCAAGAAGTGGGTTTTGAAAGCACTTCGTATTTCATAAAACGGTTTCAACAACGTTTTGGGATGACTCCCAAACAATATTCTAAGCAAATATCGCTTAAAATGTTGCATCAGGAATAAAGGAATTTTGGGAAAGGAGTAAGTCGTTGCGTCGTAATAAACGATTAAAAAAACGTGCCAATGTTGGTGAGGTTGCAACCTCGCCGACGTTAATGCGTTGATTACCAATTATTTACATTCTGATAGCTTATTTCTGCTTAATCAATACTTCCTTCATTCCCAAAATTCCTTTATTCCTAATTCAACATTTAAGGACGTATCAAAGTCGTCATTTCGCTATGCTCCACAAGCTGCCCCGTTTGTGTATTTCTGTAAACAGGCGTGACCA
>JBDLWG010000584.1:0-7291 GCA_039804385.1 Bacteroidota bacterium | reverse complement strand
AGGGACGCTATGGTGGTGCAAGCTAAAACGGAAAGTAGCCTTTTTAACATCTGAGTTATGCGGATTTTGGATTTTCCCATTAAATTATTAAAACACATAAGTTGCCTAATTCACCGCATCCGTTCAAAATTTGATTTGGAAAATTCCATTTAAATCTTTGTGTGACGCATGCGATTGATTTGCCCTATGTGTTTCAAATTTTGACTGTTTGTTCCGAGCTGATTTGTTTTGATAATTCAATCGGACTGCGTTTTTAACGACTGTTCATTATTTTTATTGCATTTTTTGAAAAAAGGAACTTTTTTGATTGAAAAGCGGTTGTCCTACTTGATACGACTTTTTTCATTTTCATCTTATTAGAATTTTCGCCATGTTCAAAAAAACAAATCGTCCGAATCTGCTTTTATCGGCTCCGCCATCCATTCGGTGGCAGCTGTAGCAACGGTACGATTTTTTGCTGCACTTTCAAATGCTTCATGGGCTTGATGCGCCATTAAGCAAAGTGTTTGTATGCCGTTGCCAAATATTTTTCTCTAAAAATTTGGTTATTGGAACAGCCTGTTCCACAAAAAAAACGGTTTGAATTATGGATAAATCCATTCCATTATGGCAACACGAGACTTTTCGCATAACTTCCTCGTCGTGGATGCGCAAAGTAACTCGGGTTCGTTACACAGGACAAAATTTGGAACAATTGGAAAAGGAGCCTTTCCGCGAGCATTCTTTGGCAGGTCGAGGCTTTATTGAACGGCAATTGCACTTTCCGATAGAGCGTTTTATGGCGCGGCATGTTGGGCAAGATTATAATGCGGCGTTTTCGGCATTGGTGCAGCGCATTCCGCAACGACTTCGGCATTGTCATCCATGGCACAGTTGGGTTTTGGAAAAATGGGCACTACCCAAAACGTACGCTGCTGATAATCCGCAACATCATTTGATGAATTGCAATGGAGTCCGCTATTATGTGGATTTGGATACGAACACGCTTTGCACCGATGAAGCCAATCTCTTTTATCAACCGTTTGAAAAAACGTTTTTTGAAATTGATTTTTTAAAACAATCCTTTGTTTTTGAACAATTGATGACCACACAAGCCTTTAAAACAGAAGGGAGTGCGATGTCGCATTGTGTGGCGAGCTATCGAAAGCGATGTCGTCAGAAAACTGCAAAAACATCGATTTGGAGTTTGAGTGTGCGTGTACAGCCGCTGAAAACCGAAAAAATCTTAACCATTCAGGTCACTGCGGCGCAAATCGTACAAGTGCGCGGTTACAGAAATCGATTTGCGACTAAAGAAGAACGCCGTTTGATTCAAACATGGGCAAAAAGGTTGCAGTTGGAATGCAGCGCGAAAGCCTTTGGAAAAAAAATCGTTGAGGAAGGCGATTGAAAGCCATAAAAGATGCTTAGTAACGGTTCTTAAATAAGTTCACTCAGTTGTCTGAATGTGGATTTTTTGGATTCGGTGGATTTTTTTGCAAAAAAATCCACCGAATCCAAAAAATTCATCATTCATCATTAACTAAATTTCGGAATATTTTATGGTAACAATCGGCGTTGTCTGCGCGACCTTTTTAAGATACGGTTGATACGTAAATATCTCACTTGCATCCTTATACGCAAAATCAAATTCTTGAATATATCCCATTGGAAACTCGCCTGAACCATTTAATAATTCTGAAAAATGAGCTTTATACGCTTTTCGTTCCTTCTCTTTAAGCACCGTTTTCCAATGTTTCACCGAATTAAAACGCGAAAGTTGCCGCCCTGCGCCATGTGCACACGAGTGCAAAGCCGATTCTGACAAACTCGGCGCAATCAATTTCACCAAAAGGCTCCCCCGCGACATCGATAATGGAATCACAACCGTTCGATTCGCAGCCAATTCCGTACTACCTTTACGATGAATAATCTGTTTTCCATTGAATCTCAAATGATTATGAATCGAATCTTCCATTTTATAAACCGTTCCATTCAAAACACCTTCATTCGGAAGCAAATAATATTTTTGATTCAAATAATCTTTATCAATTTTAGCCTTGTCGCACCGAATATAATTTGCTTGTTGCAAAAAAATCATTGTTTTAAGACAAAAATTCTTACGGCGTTGGATTCCAAAATCTAAAATTTGTTGATAATAATTAAAAAAATCTTCGTTTAAATCGTTCAAATCTAAGAATTGAACCGTTTCACCCAATTTATGGGAATATTTTTGAACCAAATCAAAACAATGTTGGTATAAACCAATCCCTCTGTCCCGCGTCCCCGTATGACACAATATATAGACGCTTTCGGCATCCTCCTCAATCGAAAGAAAATGATTGCCGCCGCCAAGCCCATCATCGGTCATTTTCGTATGCGCGAAGTGCAAACCGCGATAATGCGCTTTTTTATCAAACGGTCGCAACCAATCCGATTTTGCAATTTTCAAATACATCACGCCGCAACCAATATCTTTGCCCGTGATAAGTGGGTAAAAATAATCTTTCGACGAAAACGCAACACCCACTGGAACCGCTTTTTCATCGCAAAAGTGAATATCCGTGAACGCACAAACTTGTTCAATATATTGATTATCAGTGTATTGTAACAATTGTTGAGCTGCATTGGGTTCAATCGTATTGGGGTCGCAAAAATAATTTACAGCACTCATATAGATGACAGTCTGTTAAAGTTGTCTTAAAAAGACGTTTAAAAAAACGGTAAATTAGTCCTTTTTGAGAATACTGGCAAGTCTATTGCGATAAAGCGTTTTTAATCATCATCTTATTTTAAAAAAAACAACCATTTCAATGAAAAGGACTCCAAACCGCAGAAGATGAAAGCGATGAAGTGGTCTTTTTGCGCGGCAACACGCCCACAGGCACTTGTCCGCCGCTGACTTGGACGACGACTCGCAACTCTTATCCCAATCAATTATTACACGTTAAGTTTCGGAAAATTTCCAATTTCCCGAAACTTAGTTCTATTTTCTAAAAAAAAAAGCCTATTTGCGCCTAATTGAACGGTACATTTTTTACTTTTACGCCATGAATCGGAATAAAATTACCTTGATATTGTGGGCTACGGTTATCTGTTTGCCCGCTTGGGCGCAGCCTAAAAAACCGAATACGGCTGAAATCCGCGAATCCATTCGGAAACTTAATTTTTTGGGGTCGGTACTCTACGTCGCGGCGCATCCTGATGATGAAAATACGCGGATGATTGCGTATTTGGCAAATCACGATTTGGCGCGGACGACTTATCTCTCCCTCACGCGCGGTGACGGTGGGCAAAACCTCATCGGTACGGAATTGCGCGAATATTTGGGCGTTTTGCGGACGCAAGAATTGCTCGCAGCGCGGCGAACTGATGGTGGTTCCCAACTTTTTTCGCGGGCAAATGACTTTGGTTTTTCCAAAACGCCTGAAGAAACCATGCGGATTTGGAATAAAAACGAAGTTTTGTCGGATGTCGTTTGGGCGATTCGGCAGACGCAACCTGATATTATCATCAATCGGTTTTCGACGGATACTAAAATTGAAACGCATGGGCATCACACGTCTTCTGCGATTTTGAGTGCGGAAGCCTTTGATTTAGCAGGCAAAACGGACGCTTTTCCACAACAATTGCAACAAAATGGAACGGTTTGGCAACCAAGACGGTTGTTTTGTAATCAATCTTGGTTTTTCTACGGGCGTGAAAAGTTTGATGCGATGGATAAATCGGCTTTTGTGAAAGTGGATGTAGGCGTTTTCTACCCGTCGAAAGGCAAATCTAACAATGAAATTGCGGCTGAATCGCGGTCGATGCACCGTTGTCAAGGCATGGGCGCGTTGACTTCACGCGGTTCGGATTTGGAATATTTGGAATATTTGAAAGGCGATGTCAAAACAGCAGGTTTATGGGAGGGCATCAATACGACTTGGACGCGGGTGCAAGGTGATGGTGCACCGATTGCTAAAAAATTGGCGAAAATTTATAAAAAATTCGATTATGAACAACCTGCGTTGAGCGTTCCCGCACTCGTAGAAGTCCGTGATTTGATTCAAAAACTGCCGAATCAATATTGGAAAAATATTAAATTAAAAGAAATTGAATCTGTAATTGGTTGGTGTTTAGGTTTTTATTTGGAAGCAAGTAGTTCTACCACAACCGTTGTAGCAGGTCAAAGTTTGGAAGTGAATTTAGAAGCGATTAATCGTTCTAATTTACCTATTACGTTAAAAAATATTTCGATTCGCGGCGTACAAGGCGAAAACAGAACGGATATTGCCCTTTTCGATACGACTTGTCAACAAATTTTGAAT
Source organism: Bacteroidota bacterium (assembly GCA_039804385.1). Taxonomy (GTDB): domain Bacteria; phylum Bacteroidota; class Bacteroidia; order Chitinophagales; family Saprospiraceae; genus JAAFJT01. The sequence goes on along the minus strand of JBDLWG010000584.1, from coordinate 3,002 downwards.
GATAATATTAAAAAAACATTTAAATTTAAAACGAAAATTGTTGAAAATGCGTCGATTACGGCACCGTATTGGTTGACCGAAACGCCCACTTTAGGCATGTATCGAGTGGATGCGCAAGCCTTACGCGGGTTGCCGAACACGCCGCGCAATCTTTCGGTCACGGCAAATCTTGAAATCGCGGGTGCTAACATTCCATTTACGGTTGAAGTGGTGCATCAACGCGCAGACCCTGCGAAAGGGGAAATCTATCGTCCATTGGAAGTGACTCCTGCTGCCTTTGTCAACTTGACCGAAAAAGCATATGTGTTCGCCAATGATTCAAGTAAAACCATTCAAGTTCGCGTCAAAGCGCAACGAGAGGGTTTGAAAGGAACGGTTCGTTTGCAAATGCCGACAGGTTGGAAGGTCGAACCTGCGGAAATTGTCACAGAATTGGCGCAAAAAGACGCTGAAAAAACGGTTACCTTCCAAGTTTTTCCGCCCAAACAGCGCGATGAAACGCATTTTACCGCAACGATTCAAATCGGTGAAACCATTGTAAATCAAGCCGTTCAATATATTGATTATGATCATATTCCAACGCAAACCGTTGTTCAAACCGCTACAGCGCATTTAGTTCGGTTGGAAGTGGCGAAGAAAGGGACGAAAATTGGCTATTTGGTCGGCGCGGGCGATGATATTCCTGCTTGTTTGGAACAAATTGGTTATAAAGTGCATTTGTTAGAAGACAAAGATTTCAATGATGAGGCAAGTTTAGCTTCTTTTGACGCGATTGTCACAGGGATTCGGGCGTACAATACGAAGGAAAAATTGAAATTGTACCAACCCAAATTGTTGAAATATGTCGAAAATGGCGGCACTTTGTTGGTGCAATACAATACGAATGGGCGTGATTTATGGATGAAAAATGTGGGTCCGTATCCATTGGAAATCAGTCGGGAACGCGTGACGGTGGAAGAAGCACCGATTCGCGTTTTAAAACCAGAACATCCTTTGTTGAATACGCCGAATAAAATTTCGGAAAAAGATTTTGAAGGCTGGGTTCAAGAACGCGGTTTGTATTTTCCAAGCACTTGGGACAAGCGTTATGATGCCATTTTGAGTAGCAATGACCCGAATGAACCTGCCCGAGATGGCGGTTTATTGGTAACAAAGTATGGAAAAGGATATTATGTTTATACGGGATACGCTTGGTTTAGACAATTGCCTGCGGGCGTATCGGGCGCGTATCGAATTTTTGCAAATATGTTATCCATTGGTAAATAAGTATTTCAATTGAAAGAACCGATCCAAAAGGTCGGCGAGGTTGCAACCTCGCCGACCTTGATTCGTAATCTTAAAAAATTCGCGTCATCTGCGTCATCCGCGTTCCAATTGTATCCTAATTCAACATCTTTTTTAAATATGAAAATCTTACATACTGCTGATTGGCATTTGGGAAAACGATTAGAAAATCATACCTCACGTCATCTCGAACAAGTCGAAGTTTTAAAAGAAATTGTGTCAATTGCAGACCAAGAAAAGGTGGATGTCGTCCTCATCGCAGGCGACCTTTTTGACAATTTCAACCCGCCTGTCGAAAGCATTGAACTACTTTATTTTATCTGTAAACAATTGACTGACAATGGAAAACGCCCTGTTATCGCCATTGCAGGTAACCACGATTTGCCTCAACGCGTTGAAATGTCAGATGCATTTGCGCGAGCCTTAGGCATTATTTATTCGGGGTATCCTGACACCGTAATTCGCCCTTTTAAAACAGAAAGTGGTATCAAACTTACTCGTTCTGATAAAGGTTTTGTGGAATTACAGTTGCCTCATTTTGATTACCCATTGCAATTATTGTTGACTCCGTATGCGAATGAGTATCGATTGCGGAAGTGTTTGCGCTCTGAAACGGAGACCGAAGCAGATGAATTAAACAATTTACAACAACTTTTAAAAACCCATTGGCAAACAACGCTTGATAAATATTTCGATACCGAAAGGGTTTGTATTTTGATGACACACCTTTTTTTTACAGACCCGAATAAACCGATTTTGGTCGAGCCAGAGGATGAAAAACCGATTTTGCACATCGGCGGTGCATCGGTGATGTATCCCGAACACATTCCGATAGGCGTTCAATATGTGGCATTAGGGCATTTGCATCGGGCGCACACGGTTTCCAATACGGTTGGCACAACCTATTGTCCAATCGTGTATTCGGGCAGTCCTTTGGCGTATAGTTTTCAGGAAGATGACCAACAAAAATATGTACAACTCATTGATATTGAACCCAATCAGAAAGTAATCCATCGGAAAATCCCTTTGAAATCAGGTCGGCGGATGGTCTCTAAGCAATTTGCAGATGTTGATACCGCAGTGGCATGGCTCCAAGCGAATCCAAATATTTGGGTACTTTTGAGGCTTGAAACCGACACTTATTTGGATGCACCTATCAAAAAAAGATTATATGATGCACATGATGGGTTGATGCCGATTATTCCATTATTGCGCGGCGAGCAAGGTTTGTCTTTCAACGATGCCGAAAAAGGGACGCAGAAAACCATTCAAATGATGTTTTCCGATTATTTTGTAAAACGGCATGCGGTATTGCCTTCACAAGCGATACTGGATTTGTTTGAGGAAGTGCTTGGCGAGTCAATTGAAGATGCCAATTAGAATTTGTTGGCGCAAGTTGCGCGGCAGGGTTTGAAGCCAACGGATGATTTAGGCATTATCAGGGTTTGTAGATGATTTTAAAAATGCTTATCTTTGTGTTTTGATTCACCCTTTAAACTTTTTAAAATGAAATTACTACCATTAGGTGTTCAGCATTTTGACAATTTAATACAAGAGAATCGGATTTATGTAGATAAAACCGATTTAATTTATCAGTTGACAACCACAGGGAAAATTTATTTTCTATCGCGTCCGCGCCGTTTTGGGAAATCCTTGTTGGTTTCGACTTTGAAACAGTTGTTTGAAGGCAATAAAATTTTGTTTAAAGACTTGTGGAT
>JBDLWG010000583.1:0-4494 GCA_039804385.1 Bacteroidota bacterium | reverse complement strand
AAACGAAATGAACTTAACAGCCCTGCCCGCTGGCGGGGTCTTCTCAGAGAGAAAACAAAAATTTTTTTGCAAAAAATTTTTGTTTTCTCTCTTTTCGAGTTTTATAAATTGTGATACTTTATTTATTTCGCGTTCCTAGTGCTGTCACAAATAAGGTTTGTGGAAAAGGTCACGCCGCCAGAAGGGGGTAGAGAGAGCAAAATTAAAAAAAATCATTTTTTTTTGCAAAAAAAATGATTTTTTTTAAATTTTTGCTCCCTCTGAAAGGTCTTTTTTGGACTCATTTAGGGGCTAATTTTTTACTTTATACTTATTTAAAATGAAAAGAAAAATAACATTTTTTGTTTTATTATTTGCAGCAATGCACGTTTTCGCAACGCCGCCTGTCACACCACCTGTCGATGGGGAAGGGATGTGGTTGCCCATTCTTTTGTCGCAACTCAATGAGGCAGAAATGAAAAAAATGGGAATGAAAATGTCGGCAGAAGACATTTATAGCGTCAATAAAGGTTCGTTGAAAGATGCGATTGTCTTGTTTGGCGGCGGTTGTACGGCGGAAATGATTTCGGATAAAGGTTTATTATTGACCAATCATCATTGTGGTTATGATGCGATTCAACAACATAGTTCGTTGGAAAACAATTACTTAGATAATGGTTTTTGGGCAAAAGATGGTATGAAAGAATTGCCTAACAAAGGACTTACAGCCACTTTCATTATCAGCATGACGGATGTTTCCACCGCCATTTTGCAAAGCGTTACTTCCGAAATGAATGAGAAAGAACGCCAATCTCAAATAGACAAAAATCTCGCGGAGGTGCGCAAAACGACGACTTTATTGGCAGGACAAGACGTGTTAATTCGGTCGATGTTTGAAGGGAATCAATACTTTTTGTTTATAACAGAAACGTTTAAAGATGTTCGTTTGGTGGGTGCGCCGCCTTCGAGCATTGGAAAATTTGGTTCCGATACGGATAACTGGGTTTGGCCCCGACATACAGGCGATTTTTCGATATTTCGGATTTATGCAGATAAAAACAATCGTCCTGCCGAATTTTCTACGGAAAATGTGCCGTATAAACCTAAAAAATTCTTGCCCATTTCTTTAGACGGCGTTGAACAAGGTGATTTTACAATGGTTTTTGGTTTTCCGGGTCGGACGCAAGAATATTTGCCTGCGGCAGCAGTGGCGCAAACGGTTGAAACGATTAATCCAACTCGGATTCGATTGCGCGATAAAGCGTTGAAAATCATGGATATAGATATGCGTTCGGATGCTAAAACGAAAATTCGATACGCTGCCAAATATGCCCGCATTGCCAATGCTTGGAAAAAATGGATTGGCGAAAATCAAGGTTTAAAACAAACGAACGGTGTAGAGAAAAAAGTAGCTTTGGAAGCCGATTTTCAAAAAAGAGTGGATGCGAATCCGACTTGGACCAAAAAATATGGGACGCTTTTAACGGATTTCAATCTTTTATATAAACAATTTGAACCTTATGCGCAAGCAAGGGAGCATTTTAATGAAACAATTCGCAATTGTGAATTATTGACGTTGATTTCCAATTTGAATGGTTTTGTGGGCGCGTATGAGAAAAATCGCACGAATCCAATGGAGGAACGCCGCCAAAAAACCAAACAATTACTTAAAAGTTTTTATGAAGATTATTCACCTGCAACCGACCAAAAAGTGTTTGCAGGTTTATTAGAAATTTATTTAAATCATGCGGATACTAATTTGATAGCCGCGCCTGTGCGCAAAATCGTGACCTCTTACAAAAAGGATTATACAGAATTGGCAACTGCGTTTTTTAAAACATCGATTTTATTAAAAAAAGACAGTTTAATCGCCCTTTTTGACCAAAAACCTGCTGAAATTGTGGAAAAATTGAATCAAGATGTCGCTTTTGGGTTTGCCAAAAGCCTGATTGACCAATATGCTGCCCTCATCGAACCGAAAATAGCGGATTTACAACCGCGCATCAATGCGTTGCAAAGACACTATATGGCAGCTTTGATGGTGGTTTTCAACAAAGAAAAGCGTTTTTTTCCTGATGCGAACAGCACTTTGCGGGTGACTTATGGTCAAGCAGAAGGCTATCAACCGCGTGACGGCGTGACGTATCAACATTATACGTATTTGGATGGGGTCATGGAAAAATATGTTGCGGGCGATTATGAGTTTGATGTACCAGAAAAATTGCGCGATTTGTATGCAAAACGCGATTTTGGAACGTATGCTGCGAAAAATGGAAAAATGCCCGTTTGTTTTATCGGCTCGAATCACACGACAGGCGGCAATTCGGGTAGTCCTGCGATTGACGCATATGGCAATTTGATTGGATTGAATTTCGACCGCGTTTGGGAAGGCACGATGAGCGATATTCATTATGACAAAACAATTTGTAGAAATATCATGGTGGATGCGCGATACATTTTGTTTATTATTGACAAATTTGCAGGTGCGGGACACTTGATTCAAGAATTGAAATTGGTGCATCCGAAACGATAACAGAACAATTTTGCTTTTCAGTTTCAAACAGAATTGGTGGAAAAACGTGCGGCAAGTTTCAACTTGCCGCACGTTGTGATCGAAATTCGATTGGAATTGAAAACCAGATTGGTGGAAAAACGTGCGGCAAGTTGCAACTTGCCGCACGTTGTGCTTGAATATTGCTTAAAGAAATTATAAGTGGTTAATGTTAAAGAATCGACAACAACGTTTGGAGGGTTTCAAACCCTCCAAACGTTATACTACCTTGATAATCAATCTTTTAGTAGGTCTAACTTTTGGTCGATTCTTTCATTACAACTACTTAATTCAACCAATTAGCCGATGATGGAATTGTCGCGGCTATATTTGTCCGCCATCATAAACGCACCACCTGCCAAGCCAAGGTCTTTCAAAAAGCCCACCATCCACATTGGATTCGAGCCTTGTTGCGGCAAATGCACCGCAAACGCAAAGATTAACATCAGGATGCCTAATAAAACAGCAGCTAATTTGTCATATTTGCCGATGAAAGTCGCAATCACAAACGCTAACATCGCCGCACCTGTCAAATAAACCCACAAAGCACCACCTGGCAAAAACGAAGGCACTGCGCCTGTCATGCCGTCCGCGCCCATCAAGTGATTAACGCCCGAAAAGAAAAATGGAACAAGGAAAATGTACTTTCCTAAAGAAGTTAACTGATTCATTGTCAAAAACGATTTGGTTGTGTCGAAAAATTGGTTTAACGCAGATTTGAAGTTGGGTTTGTTTTAATAGTTGTCGCAACAACAAATCTGGTTGCAAGATAAGTTGTTTTTTGATAATAGCAAATTTTTATCGGTTTTTTTTTGCTTTTTTCTTCTTTTATTAGGGCGAATCGTTCTTTTCAGATTTATTATTTTTATAATATACCATTTAACCAAATCCGAATGTTCCCACAAATACGCGCCTTTTGATAAATTCGGCAATGGCATTTCAAAATTGGTTTCCGAAATCGGGCCTAAATTAGAAATCTGCCTGCCTAATGCATCGCGTAATTCCAGATTCAATGGATTTTCTAAGGGACGCTTAAAGGTTAATTTTATTTGTAACTTATTGCCTACCAAAGGATTCGGAAAAATTTGAATGGTACATTGTTCCGATAAGGCATCCTTAATAGAATTGGTTATAATTGAAACGGTTGTTGTTTTGCGGCAGCCATTTCCATCTGTAATCGTCACCGTATAAGTAAATTCAAAGGTTCATTCACACAAAGTGCTGCGAGGTCAATTAGATTAAAAGAAATACTTATTTTATTGGTGTCAAGATGCTGTGCAGCAGGCGGGCATAACACTAAAGTTTGGTTTAAATTGGGACTATAATTCCCATTGATGCCGCCATTATCCGTGAAGCGGGCGAAGCAAGTGCGAACCGTATCGGTACGCATCAAAATATTGGTTGGATTTCTATTTTGGAAAATGCTATTACTTGGTTTTTGCTGAAAAACAAAAGAAGCTATCAAAACGCAAACAATCATAGTCTGTGATACTATTGAAACGCGGATGACGCAGATGAGCGCGGATGAGCGCGGATTTTTTTAGAATTAAGTTCAAAAAAATCCGCACTCATCCGCCTAATCTGTGTCATCCGCGTTCCAATTATACCCTACTTTTATCCAATAAAACACCCAAAAAATACCCGAAAATCGCCCCAATCAGCGTTTTTTACTTCTAATTTAAACACCCCATTTTTTTGTAATTTCCTTGTTTTAAACAAAAATTTTCGCGCATACAACAAATTTTGTTCCGAAATTGCTTTGTTATAAATATTTTGTAGAAAACTTAATACATTTTGTTAAAAAGTTATCCACAGCGACTTTTTCGTAATATGATGTAATTTGTTGATTGTCATCGATTTAGGTCAAAAAGTTATCCACATACCAATGTGGATAACTATGTGGATAACTAGTGAGTTATCCACATTTAAAACAATTCCGATGTGGATAACTTTTGCAATGTGGA
>JBDLWG010000582.1:0-3570 GCA_039804385.1 Bacteroidota bacterium | reverse complement strand
CAAATTATTGGGGTCAACCTTGATAAAAAACTGATTTTTACCCAATCCGTCTTTCAACATAGGCAATCGAAACGCGTAAGATTGGCTATAGGCAGGCGCAATCACTTTGGTCGTCCGCAGTGTTTTCACGATGCCAGATGGTAATTTTTGTTCTATTAAAATTTCAAGCGAATCCGTCGGTTGATAAAGACCAATATTGGCAATATTCAGTTGTAACTCAAAACTATCTAAGCGGGTTGTCAATACTTCTGGCAAAAAACGCACCGTAGAGGCATCTGGCGTATAATCAGGTCCCGCGAATTGATGAGAACGAATCGCAGGGTCTCCATGCAACGTAAATTGCTGCATGACCGAAACCGTTTCATTGGCTTGGGCGGTAGTTTCCAATTGTCGATTGGTTTGTTGGATGTAATCGCCCAAACCTAAAGGTCTGCCCATGCCCAAAAGTCGGTAATACTGTTTTGCAAAAATACCAAGTGGGTCAATATACGCACTACCTGTTGCCGCCCCTAACCCAATAGCACCTTTATCTTCATACAAAACCACATTTTCGCTAATCGAAATGGTTTCGTCGGTATGAATATTCCCAGAACCACAACCCAATGCCATGATGGAAGGATATTTGCCAAAATTGTCAAAAGCGCGTCTATCATCAAAACTAAAATCAGAAGAATTGCTTGCCGAGTGCCCGAAAAAAGTGATATGTGTTACGCCATTATTAATCGGGGTGAAAATTTGCTTACTTTGAGAAATTTCAATGGGTTGTGTAGAAAGGCGGTAAAACGAATGTACTTTCATTCCTGCGGGACTTTTCGCAATGTCCTTACTCATACTACTCATGTAAGGTTCGATGTATGGACTATCCTTGCCACCGCCTACTAAATGCACCATATCTTTCATCCAACCCCGTCCTTCGATGGTTTGAGGCGCATTTCGTTGTGTATTTTCCAAATCCATTACTTTTTTCAAATAAATGCGCACTTGTTCTCCTGTAACTGCCGCCAAACGACCGATTGGAATGGTTGCCCCACTGCTTTGGTGGCTGCCCGCCAATAAATTATCAGAACCGGGAATGCCCCAAGTCGGGATTCGATTCAAACGAATTTCTTGATTTGAAACAGGCGTTCGACCGACACCATGCGGTTCTCTGCCTTTGCCGATGAGGAAAAGATATTGAGGTGTTGCGTTAGGCGTACCCCATTTTTTTTGAATAAAATTCGCAAAATTGCGGATAGCCATAGGATGTCGATTGACTCCATAACTAAATTGTTCATATAATTGCTGCACATCGACCACTTTGACCTTATAATTGCCCCCTGCTGCGGATGCTCTATATTGCTTGTAGGCTTCTACATAATTATTACCACGTCCATCATCTAAAAGGTCTTTATGGGTCACAATGATATAATTGCTATTGGCATTGCGCAAATCTTCTAACGGCGTATTAGCCATTTTTTCAATAGATTTAATGCCTGTTGCTGCATTAACCAAAATTAAATTTCGCAACGCACTTGAAGGAGGCAATGCAATCGCCACTTTTCCATTTAAAAGCGTTGTTTCAATCCGAATTTTGTTCGTAACATCATATAAAATCGGAGCGACTCCACCATGATTGAAGTTTTCAATTTCCAAATATTTAACAGTAGTAGCGTCAGGCAACGTAAATTCAAAAAACGTTTGGTTTTCAAAATCAAAACGGCGAGCATATCGAAGCGTCATCAAACCTAAAGTATGATAATCATAAGCACTAAACGTTCCTTTTATTTCCAAACGCATCGTATTGGTTGGAGCATTAATCGGGAAAGTAAGATTCCGAAAAGGAAAATTTTCGTTAACGCTATCTCGATAAAGTGCCATTCCATCCAAATTGATTTGGGTTCGATGCCCCGATTGATAACGCATCAGACGCAACGTCAAGGTCGCAGCCTCTCCTGCGTAAAGCGCAGACGGCGTTATAGCATAGGTTCTATTGGTTGTCCAACCTGTGCCATAACCCTCTCCATTGCCATATTCGGAAAGATAGACCTCCCAATAGGCAGGTTTATTATAAGCATCGTGATATTCATGGTGCCAATCATACGTAAAATGCGTTTCTTTGGGCGGCAAATTCGTCAAATTATTGGCGGTTGATATATAAGCATTCGGATTGGGTGCGTTTGTCCATGTTAAAAAGTAGGCACTTGTGTCGTGAATCACTGAAAAAGCGGGATTTAACTGACTGATACTGCCCTTTTTATACATAAAGGAATCTAATTCATTCTTATTTTTTTGACCATAAAATTCTAAATAATCCTGACTCGCGGGCAAACCTTGTGTCGTCGTGTAAACGGGAATCGATTTTCCATTATGATAAATTTGGAATTGATTTGCTCGCACATTGTTGACAGGTAGCATAGCCGTTGGAATCCGATAAATGCCTTGTTGGGCTATCGGGATTTTGTAGTAGGGTTGCCCTGTTGTTATCCACTCATTGCCGTATAAGGTGTCTTGTCCAACAGGCATTTGAGCAACGACTTTACAAAAAAAAGGATATGCAAAGAGCAAAAAAAGGATAATTTGCTGTTTCATTTTAGTAAAATGGAGTTTATGTAAATAAATGTAATTTGTTAAATTAGATTGCAAAAATAATCAATTTTCAAACCTATTGTCTCTATAAAAAGATTTTTTGATGATAAATGACAAAGAAAAATATATTGCTTTATGCAAAATTGAAAAAAGCATTCCTATTTTTATGCAGCCTTGGTGGTTAGAGGTCGTCTGTCAACAAGGCGAATGGGATGTTTGGCTCTTTGAAAAGAATGGAGAAGTGGTAGCGGCTACCACCTGTTTTTTGCGTAAAAAATATGGTTTGCGTTTTATCGTGCAGCCGCCCTTGACGCAATATGCGGGCATTTGGTGGAAGGATTTAACCTTTTCCAAAAAACATCAGGAATATCATCATGTAAAAGATGTTTTAAATCAATGGATTAACCAAATTCCAACTGTTCCTTTTTTCCAACAACAATATGCGTACACCTTGACCGATTGGCAACCGTTTTATTGGAATGGTTTCCAACAAACGACTCGTTATACCTATATTTTGAATCCAATTCAAGATTTAACAACGATTTATAATCATTTTCATGAAAATACAAAACGCAAAATTCGGAAAGCAACCGAAGCAGGATTGCAAATTTTGCGTTTTGAAACGGAAACGGATGATACCGCTTTTGATGCTTTTTATCATTTAAATTCGCTTACGTTTCAGAAGCAAGGTTTGAAAAATCCAATTGATGTAAATTTGTTTAAAGAATTAGATATTGTTTTAAAATCGAAACAAGGGAGAACCATTTATTTGGCGCAGGATGCAACTGGTGTTTATAATGCAGCTTTATATTTGGTTTATGATTTAAAATCAGCTTATTATTTGGCTGGTGGAGTGGATGTAAGCATTCCTAAAAACAATGCGTTGTATTTATTGCTTTGGACGGCGATTCAAGATGCCGCGCAGCGCGTCTCAACCTTTGATTTTGAAGGCAGCATGTTACCCCAAATTGAACCTGTTTTTAGGGCTTTTGGGGCAACACAAAT
>JBDLWG010000581.1:0-3952 GCA_039804385.1 Bacteroidota bacterium | reverse complement strand
CGACTTTGTTATAATATGTAATTTGTTGATTATCAATGATTTAAACTTTTTTGTCATTCCGTAGGAAACTTTTTCGTTCCCGTTTTGGTCATTCCGCAGGAATCGTTTGTGGTTTAAAAGTTTCCTACGAAATGACAAAATCGCGCCCGTGAGGACTTGCGACATAAAAAAGGTCATCGTTTTGATTAACGATGACCTTTTTTGTTTGTAACTCCTTGCAAATGAATCATTTAAATAACCATTTCAACCGCTTTTGAATCTCCGCCTCCGACGGCAACAAACCTGCATAACTATCAGGCAATGTTTTGGTAATGGTATAAGTTGCCACTCCAATCGGATGATTAGAACTTTTCAAGGCATATTCCACAACGGTGCTTTCCTTATTTTGACAAATGATAATGCCAATGGCATCATTTTCATGCGGCATTTTAGTATGAGCATTGAGTGCAGTCAAATAAAATTCCATTTTCCCTTTATGTTCGGGTTCAAACTCGCCGATTTTAAGCTCAATCGCTACCAAACTTTGAAGTCTGCGATGAAATAAGAGTAAATCAATGAAATATTCTTTGGTGCCGACTTCTAAACGATATTGATTCCCGATAAACGCAAAATCACCGCCCATTTCAATCAAAAACGCTCGAATGTTTTTAATTAAAGCCTGTTCTAACTCCCATTCCGAATGTTGGGCGGTCAATTCAATAAAATCAAATGTATATTCGTCTTTGACAGCAAGAACCGCTTGAGGTCGTAACGCTTCGGGCAAATTTTGGTCAAAATTGGTTTGATTCAACAAATACTTCTCATACGACTGATTTTCAACTTGGAGCATTAAAACATTTTTCGTCCAACCATACTGTTGTGTCATCCGAATGTAGAACGCTCGTTGCAACGGTTGTTTACATTTTTGGAAAATAATCATATTGTGCGACCATCCAATTTCTCGCACCAATGGTGCGAGAAATGCATCGTCTTTATAGGTGTCGAAAAAAACACGCATGCGCCAGAGATTCGCGGATGAAAACCCCGATAATCCTGGAAATTCGAGTTGAATTTCTTTGGAAAGGTTTTCAACAACGCTTTTGCCCCATCCATGTTTTTGTTGTCGTTCCGCAATGAGTTTGCCTAACAACCAATACAACCCAATCATTTCTCGATTGACTTTTTGTAAGGCGCGATATTGAGCAGCTCGAATTTCCGTTTTGACTTCCCGTACAAAGTCCGCAAAGGTTTCCGATTGTGATAGATCCATTTTTTTTGACAATTTTGGTTGCATAAAGCCGCAAATTTAACAGATGAATTGGGAAGTTCTCTTTTTTAGGATAAAAAAATTGAAATAAGATTCATTTTAATACAATTATCACTATTTTGGTGATAAAATTTAGTTTAAAGAAGAGCATTTTAGAGAGGACTGCGACAAAGGGATTTCGGAATCCGCGATTTGGGATTGCGGAATGATAAAGCGTTGATTCTCAATGATTTCCAATTTTAGGTCGTATCGAAAGCGAATGGAGGGTTTGAAACCCTCCATTCGCTGTTGGAGCGTTTTGATTTCAAATAATAAAATAAATTATTTGTAAAATATTGATTCTCAATGATTCCGCAATCCGAAATCTACAATCCGCAATCGCCCGTCAGGTTTCATTTTAGGGAGGACTGCGACAAAGGGATTTCGGAATCCTTGATTTTGGATTTCGGAATCCGCGTGAAAAGTCGTCGAGGTTACAACCTCGACGACTTTGTTATAAGATGTAATTAGTTGATTATCAACAATTTAGACTTTTTTTGTCATTCCGTAGGAACCTTTTGCGTTCTTGTTTTTGTCATTCCGCAGGAATCGTTTGTGGTTTAAAAGTTTCCTACGGAATGACAAAATCGCGCCCGTGAGGACTTGCGGCACCAAAAAAGGTCATCGTTTGGATTAACGATGACCTTTTTTGTTTCTAACTCATTGTAAATCAATGAATTAGAGTTTGGGTATGAACCAATCATGCAATTTATTTTTGAGTAATTTCTTATCAATCAATTTGGTTTCATAATCGGCGACTAAGGTTGGGGATAACTGCCGACTCATCGCATATTCGACGATTTCATCGTCTTTGGATTTGCACAACAACAATCCAATACTTGGATTTTCATGTGGTTTGCGCACATCGCGGTCTAACGCTTCCAAATAAAAATTAATTTGACCAATGTGGTCAGGCTTGAAATCTTCGATTTTGAGTTCAATAGCGACTAAGCACCTTAATTCTCGATGAAAAAACAACAAATCAATTTCAAAATCTTTGCTGCCAACCTGTAACCGAAAGGCTTCTGAAACAAAGGTAAAATCATTACCCAATTCCAAAATAAATTGTTTCAAATGTCTGACCAAGCCTCTTTGCAAATCGGATTCGCTATACGGGGTTGGCAAATGCAAAAATTCAAATACATACGTATCTTTGAAAACGTTGGTAATATCTTGCGGCAAAACTCTCACCACTGGTGAGAGTTTTGAATCGGCTAATCGAGTCCGTTCAAAAACCCCTGTATTGATTTGCCGTTCTAAATCACGTTTGCCGAGTCGTTCTTGGATCGCAAGATTTAGATAGAAAATGCGTTCGACCTTCGATTTGGTTTTGGAGAAAACCAATAAATTGTGCGTCCAACTCACTTGTCGTGCGAGGGATTGTAATTCAGGGTCGGCGCGATACGCTTCGTAGAATTGTTTCATACGCCATAAATTTTTGTCTGAAAACCCTTGAATCTCGGGTTCTTTTTGGGCAATGTAGTGGCTTAACTCAAGAACGACGGCTTTGCCCCAACCATCATTTGCAACGCGGTCGGATAAATAAAGTCCGACTTGCCAGTACAAAGTGCTTAACGTTGCATTGGCAAATTGCAACGTTTGATAATGGGTTCGACGAATGAGTTGCCTCACTTCTTCAAATTGTTGAATCGGTAAAATCATGATTGTTGGAACGTTTGCAATGGTTTTGGATTTTTAGAAACCGCAAATATATCACAAGTATTCAAAAAAAGTCCTTTTTTGGTGCAAAAAAATAAAATAATTCCTCATTTACCATCAAATATCACTATTTTGGTTATAAAATTTATTTTAAAAAAATCGTATTTTAATTGGGTGGTTTCAACGGAATGTCTTATTTCTACAGCAGTTTTTTGACTCTCTTTAAAAGAGTGTTTTTAAAATCAACCCGCAAATGGCTGACTAACAGTCATGTCCAATTTTAGTGAGGACTGCGACTTTTCTTTACATGCACAAAGGAGTAAAGAAGCTAACAGTCATGTCCAATTTTAGTGAGGACTGCGACATGCAGCCTCTGCTTCATTTTGCAATCTTTTTGCTCTAAGAGTCATGTCCCATTTTAGGGAGGACTGCGACCAAAACAAAAAAGGGCAGATGTTTACGAACATCTGCCCTTTTTTGTTTAGAATCACTTGAAAATCAATATTTTAGGAGGTCAAACCGTAGGATTTCTTAACGCTTGAATCTGCCCTTTGGTTAAATGGGTTGCCTTTATTATAAATTCATCTTCGGAACCCAATGCAATTAAATTTTTGGCGATTCCAATTGCCGCTTCGATTTGCGCAGCTTCAGTGTAAGCTGCTTTCGCACTTTCGGCAGCATGGCGATTTTTACTTTCCGTCCGTTCTTCGGGCGTAAGATGCTCATAATCAATGAGTTCCGACACTTTTTTAACGCCATGATTCTTCAAATTGATCGCGGGATTTTCAGGATTTTTGATGGATTCCTTCACCAAATTGAGCCAATCTTTATAGGCTTCGGGCGTAGCGGCTTTGATATAATGATGATTCAAAAAAATCAATTTATGTCCAAACACATCGATTTCGGTGCCGTCCATATCAAACAAATTGCTATGATGAAAGAGGACATCTTTCTCAATCGCATTTCCGTTGCGTTCTTTGGCAACGTACTTCCCTGTACACACGACAA
>JBDLWG010000580.1:0-3234 GCA_039804385.1 Bacteroidota bacterium | reverse complement strand
GTCCTTGAAAAAGGGACGACGAATGGCGCATTGACCGATGTAGAAGGCAATTACACTATCAACGTAAAAGACCGCAAAACGGCAATTTTGCTCATTTCCTTCATTGGTTATGAACCCAAAGAAATCGCGGTCAATGATGCACAAAATATTGACATTGAATTAGTTAGCGGCAAAGAATTAGATGAATTAGTGGTAGTTGGTTACGGCACACAGCGCAAAGCGGTGGTTACAGGGGCGATTGCCAAAGTTAAAGGCAGTGATTTAGAAAACATGCCTGTTCCGCGTATTGAACAATCATTATTGGGTCGGACGGCGGGTGTGCGCGTCACGACAGGTTCGGGGCAACCGGGCGAAGGCGCGACGGTTCGGATTCGCGGTACGACTTCCATCAATAACAGTGAACCATTATATGTAGTGGATGGCATCCCTGTTACGGGCGGGATTGATTATTTGAATCAAGCCGATGTTGAGTCGATTGAAGTACTCAAAGATGCGGCATCTGCGGCGATTTATGGGGCGAGAGCTGCGTCAGGTGTGATTTTGGTCACCACCAAACAAGGTAAAGACGGCAAAACAGCCGTTACGTACAATGCGTATTGGGGACAACAAGCTCCGACCCGCAAATTGGCACTTTTGAACGCTAAAGAATATGGCACTTTGATGAATGAAGCCTCTGTTGCTTCCAAAGGGGCGATTTTATTTCCAGACCCTGCAGCTTTGGGTACAGGAACGGATTGGCAAGACGCGGTTTTCAACAAATCCGCGCCCATGCAAAATCATGAATTAGGCATTTCAGTTGGCAACGCCAAATCACAATATTATGCATCGTTTGGTTATTATAATCAAACAGGGATTGTCGCATCGCCGCAATCACAGTGGGAACGTTTTTCGATTCGACTCAATTCAAATCATCAATTGAATCGATATGTAAAGATGGGTACAACCATGGGTTATTCCAAAATCAATGGCAAATCCTCTTCCACCAATAACGAATATGGCGGCGTTTTGAGTCGGGCGGTCAATATGGATCCGATAACCACCTTGATTGAATCCGATCCTGCAACCTTAAATTCGACGATTTTTAAAAATTTTGCAGTGGTTAAAAATGAGTTGGGACAACCGTATGGTATTTCCAAATATGTGAGTTCGGAGATTTTGAATCCTGTGGCAGCTACGGCGGTCAATCAAGGGGGTGGTTGGAGTGATAAGGTGGTAGGCAACTTATTCGTGGAGGTTGAACCGATTACCAATTTGAAATTTCGTTCCAGTTTTGGGTCGGACTTGGCATTTTGGGGCGGTGACGGTTTTCGACCGATTTATTATTTGAATGCGTCGAATCGGAATGACATTACCTCTTACAATCGGACTCAAAGTCGCGGTTTGTATTGGGTTTGGGGCAATACCGTTTCATATAGTAAGAATTTCAATGAAAAGCATCACTTTTCGGCGTTACTCGGCACGACTGCAGAGAAAAGTCGGGGTGAAAATATCGGCGGCAGCGTTCAAAATATGCCTGTTTCCAATATCAAAGATGCTTCTTTGAATTTTTCATCGGTGCAAATTGACCAAAATTTTGGTGGTTATGAATATCAAGGCGCGTTATTGTCGTATTTGAGTCGGGTGAATTACGATTATGATGGAAAATATATGCTTACAGCGTTGATGCGAATTGATGGTTCTCCTAAATTTGGTACAAACAATAAGTTTGGCAGATTTCCATCGGTTTCAGCAGGTTGGGTTGTTTCAGAAGAAGGGTTTTTGAAAAGCGTGAAACCCATTAATTTTTTAAAAATTCGGGGTTCTTGGGGCGTGAATGGTAATGACCAAATTGGCGATTTTAAATATGTGTCAACTGTTGGCGGTGGACGGAATTATACCTTTGGCAATTTGGATAAATTGTTCAATGGAATTAGTCCGAATGCGATTGCGAATCCCGATTTGAAATGGGAGGAAACAACGCAAACGAATCTTGGTTTTGATGCTAAATTATTCAAACATTTGACGGTTACGTTGGATATTTTCCAGAAAAACACGGCTGGAATGTTGCTTGATATTAGAGTTCCAAGTTATGTTGGGAATGCAGGACCTGTTGGAAATGTCGCAAAATTGGAAAATAGAGGTGTTGAATTAGAGTTAGGTTACGAGCAGAAAGTAGGCAAAGTTGTTTTTAATTTGGTGAGCAATCTTTCTTACATTCGGAATAAAATTACAGATTTAGGTCCAGATAAGAAATTTTTAGCAGGTCAAACCTTTAGTCCACAAAATTTAGAAATTCAACGGACGGTTGTAGGCGAACCACTTGGTATTTTTTACGGTTATAAAACGCAAGGCATTTTCCAAAATCAAGGAGAAGTGGCTGCGTATAAAAACAAAGATGGGGTTGTTATTCAACCCAGTGCGAAACCAGGTGATTTCCGATTTGCGGATTTAAATGGAGATGGCATTATCAATGCAGAGGACCGCACTAAAATCGGTGACCCGACTCCAAGTTTGACCTATGGTTTTAATTTTAGTGTGGCGTACAGTGGTTTTGACCTTCTTTTATTTGGTCAAGGCGTGAGTGGCAATCAGATTTTCAAAGCAACTCGTCGTTTTGATTTACAAATGGCAAATATGACCGCAGACGCACTTGGACGTTGGACAGGTGAAGGTTCTTCAACGACTTATCCGAGATTGGTGATGGATGACCCGAATAAAAATTTCAGTCGGAGTTCCGATTTTTATGTTGAAAACGGGGCATTTTTTAGAATAAAAACCTTACAATTGGGTTATACGCTACCTTATGTTTCAAAAGCAGGTTTTACGAAGGCAAGAATTTACGTTTCAGCGAACAATTTAGCAACCTTTACCAAATATTCGGGCATTGACCCAGAAATTGGTGCTGGCGGTCCAAGTGGCAGCGTTCGGGAGGGCGGCAGTTATGGCGTTGATAGAGGTTTTTATCCACAAGCGCGCTCGTTTTTATTCGGATTAAGCGCGGCATTTTAAAACACATAGGAAACATAGGTGACATAGGACACATAGGTGCAATCCTTATTAGATTCGTTTTTTGGATGTAAAATATTCAAAGACAATGAATTGAAGCGAAAGAAGAAGCGTCTCCATGAAAGATTGCCCCTATGTGTCCTATGAAACCTATGTGTCCTATTTTAAAACACATAGGAAACATAGGTGACATAGGACACATAGGTGCAATCCTTATTAGATTCGTTTTTTGGATGTAAAATATTCAAA
>JBDLWG010000579.1:0-3291 GCA_039804385.1 Bacteroidota bacterium | reverse complement strand
TTGGAGGGTTTGAAACCCTCCAAACGTTATACTACCTTGAAAATCAACATTTTAGTTGATATAACTTTTGGTCGATTCTGTCATTCCAACTACTTATTCATTGTTATATTTTTTTAATTTTTCAAAATTGTAGCTTGGGTCGCATCTAATAAAACCCTTGCATCTGCCAAAGTCGGTGCTTGCGCATAAACACGCAATACAGGCTCTGTACCAGAAGGACGCAACATCACCCACTCATCTTTGCTTAAATTAAATTTATAACCATCGATGTTTTCAGTACTTTCTACTTTGAATTTGCCCAAAGAATGGTATTCACCTGATTTACAAGCCTTGATAATGCCTTGTTTTTGAGCTTCGGTCAAATGCAAATCATCGCGGTCGGACGCAAACGGACCCACTTCATCATACACTTCTTGAATCAATTGTTTCAACGTTTTACCCGTTTTTGCCATAAATTCAAGAATCATCAAGCCAATCCAAATGCCGTCGCGTTCAGGAATATGCCCTTTGACTGCCAAACCACCTGATTCTTCTCCGCCAACCAATACATCTTCTTGGGTCATAATTTCAGCAATGTATTTGAAACCAATTTTCGTCACTTCATAAGGTAAACCGAATTTTTCAGCCATCCGTTTCATCTTATCCGTCACCGAAAAGGTAATCACGACTTTGCCCGTCAAATTTTTATACTTTTTCAAATACAACAATAATAACAATAAAATATGATGTGAATCTACAAAATTGCCATCCTCATCGTACATACCAATTCTATCTGCATCGCCATCATTCGCAATACCCAATTTTATTTTGTCATCATTTTTAATAATCGATGATAATTTGGTTAGATTGCGATGAATCGGTTCTGGAGCTTGTCCGTTCATACCAGGATTGTATTCACAATGCAGCGTGACCATTTTGGATTTGGGCAAAAGGCGCATCATTGCCGATTGACCCGCGCCGTACATCGCATCGTAAGCAATCTTATAATTGATTTTTCGGATGGTCTTCATATCAAAATTCGCTTCAACATGATTGACATACATCGTTTCCAAATCAACGTATTCTAACAATCCTTTTGCGTGCATTTCTGACAAGGTTGGCAATGCAATATTCACCGGCACATCTGGAATCAAGGCTTCCACTGCTGCAATATCTTGGGGCAAGGATGGCCCGCCAAAATGAGATTTTAATTTAAAACCATTGTAAGAAGGCGGATTATGGCTCGCCGTGATGACAACCCCCAAATCTGCTTTCAATTTCACCACGCCCAAAGAGACCATTGGTGTTGAAACAAATTGTTTTGGCATAAAAACTTTGATGCCATATGCACCCAAAACACGAGTTGTTGTTTCGGTAAAAAGTTGTCCTCCAAAACGGCAATCATGACCGATAACCACTTTCGTTTTGTTGTTTTGGGTGAGCCAACGAGCGGTTCCCTCAGCTACTCGTTTCACATTTTCAACCGTATATTCCTGAGCAATAATGGCTCTCCAACCATCAGTGCCGAATTTAATTGGTTCCATATTTTATTGAATTTAAAAAGATTACATATTTTTAAATCTATAATTTTTTATGAAATGGATGTACGGATTGAACGGATTTTCACAGATTAGTACGGATTTTTTTGCTCAAAAAAACAAAAAATCCGTACCAATCTGTGAAAATCCGTTCAATCCGTACATCCATTTCATAAAAATTAAAAAGTAGCACTTCCCGGAAAACGCGGAAAGGGTATTACATCTCGAATATTCGTCATGCCTGTAATAAACAATATCAAGCGTTCAAATCCCAATCCAAATCCTGCATGTGGACAAGAACCAAATCGACGCGTATCCAAAAACCATTGCATTTCTTCAATCGGGATGTGCATATCCAACATCCGTTGTTTCAATTTCTCCAACCGTTCTTCGCGTTGTGAACCGCCAATGATTTCGCCAATGCCTGGAAATAAAATGTCCATCGCCGCCACCGTTTTGCCATCATCATTTTGACGCATATAAAACGCTTTGATTTCCATCGGATAATCCGTCAAAATCACTGGTTTTTTGAAATGCTTCTCGACCAAATAACGCTCATGTTCGGATTGCAAATCTGCCCCCCAAGCTTTGATTGGATATTTGAATTTACCTTTTTTATTCGGAGTCGAATTTTTTAAAATCTCAATCGCTTCCGTATAAGTCAATCGTTGAAACGGCTCTTTGAGGCAAAATTGTAATTTTTCCAACAAACCCATTTCTGCCCGTTCTGCAACTGGTTTTGATTTATCTTCCTCTGCCAATCGTTGATTTAAAAAATCCAAATCTTCCCGACAATGTGTTAAGGCATATTCGATGACATATTTTAACATGTCTTCTGCCAAATTCATATTATCCGTCAAATCGGCAAAAGCAACTTCGGGTTCAATCATCCAAAACTCCGCTAAATGTCGGGTTGTATTAGAATTTTCGGCTCTAAAAGTCGGACCAAATGTATAAACTTGTCCCAATGCCAAAGCTGCCAATTCTGCTTCCAACTGCCCTGAAACCGTCAAATGGGTCGATTTTTCAAAGAAATCTTGTTTAAAATCCACTTTTCCATCAGCTGTCTTGGGCAA
Source organism: Bacteroidota bacterium (assembly GCA_039804385.1). Lineage (GTDB taxonomy): Bacteria > Bacteroidota > Bacteroidia > Chitinophagales > Saprospiraceae > JAAFJT01. The sequence continues at coordinate 698 of JBDLWG010000579.1, read as the reverse complement.
TTTATCCAAAGGCAGTGTTGTAACGCGAAACATTTCGCCCGCGCCTTCAGCATCCGAACCAGTAATTATCGGCGAGTGCATGCACACAAAACCGCGTTGATTATAAAATTGATGAATCGCAAACGATAACGCATGGCGCACCCGAAAAATCGCCCCAAATGTATTGGTTCGGAAACGCAAATGCGCAATTTCCCGCAAATATTCCAAACTTGGGCGGTTTTTCAACTGTAACGGATACTCATCAGCAGGACAATCGCCTAAAATTTCCACACTTTGTGCCGTCACCTCCACCGTCTGCCCTTTGCCTTGGGAGGCAATTAACATTCCATCCACCGAAATCGCCGCACCCGCAGTCAATCGTTTAGCCGTTTCAAGTCCCATTTTATCAATGTCCACCACGATTTGAAGGCTGCCAAAGCAAGAACCATCATTCAAAGCGATAAACTGATTATTTCGGAAAGAGCGCACCCAACCCATGACCGTCACAGGTTGCCCAACCTGCTCGCCCCGCAACGCATCTACAATTTTAATTCGTTTTTTCATTCTATAACCTTAAACTTTCGACAATTCATTTTTTAAATAGTCAATCACTTTCACTTCAATAGAGTCAAAACCGCGCAAATCGCACAAGTAACAAGTGATGTAATCGCCCAAAAACACGAAATACATGGATTGTTCGACCAAATTTTTGCCTTTTG
>JBDLWG010000578.1:0-3198 GCA_039804385.1 Bacteroidota bacterium | reverse complement strand
ATTTGTACGAATGGAATTGTGGGCAGGAGTGTTACAAAATGCACCCATCCGAATCGAAATTCGGAGCAAATAAGTCCTACATGAGTTCAAAAATGGAACTAAATTAGAAGAAACATATTCTATAAACAATTAATTTAAAGGAGCAACGGATAAAGGGAAATCCTTTTCGTTCTTAAATGGTTTGAAAACTCAACAGAGATGAATAAGTACGACGATTTTATCAGCGAAATTCTCGCGGAGATTCAAAAAAGTAAGGATAACTCCACCCAAAGAACGTATGCAACCTTTTTTCAACGGATTGGAATGCCTGAACGACGGCATTTTGCCTCGCTTTTAGAGTTAGAACGGGGATTCAAAGCAAAACACATCACGCTTTGGCTTCCAGATCGGTTGCAAAATTCGTTGCGTCCCGCCCCTTCGCTGTCCGAACTGCCCAAAGGCTATTTTATTGTGTTTAAGCAAAGTGCCGTTTCAATACCCAGTCTTGAAGCGAGTGTTTTGGAAAGCAATCTCAGTGCCAAAGTGGGTTACGCGGGAACGATTCGAATTTCACCCTCCGAAAGTCGTCTCAAACCGTATGAACACCAAACGGAAGCCTTTGAAAAGTTGCAAGAAAAAATTATCAAATCACAGAAAAACCCTTTTGCGGGGCTTTTGGTGTTACCGACAGGGGGAGGCAAAACGTTAACCGCCGCTTTATGGATTGCGCAAAATATTTTGGACAAGAAGAAAAAAGTCTTGTGGATTGCGCACCGACATGAATTATTGGAACAAGCCAAAAATACCTTTGTGGATAAATTAGCCTATAAAGACATTTTTGCCACGATTGAAAGTTTCAATTATCGGATGGTTTCAGGAATTCACGATAAAGCGGTCAATATCCGCGAAAGTGACCAATTAGTGATTGCCAGCAAAGATAGTTTGAGTTATGGTTTTGAACACTTGAATCGAATTTGGTTTGAAAAAGGGGTGGATGAAGTGTTTTTAGTGATTGACGAAGCCCATCACGCCACCGCAACGACCTATCGTAAATTAATCGAAAAGATTCAAGGCAGTGTTTCTAAATTTGCCCTTTTAGGGTTAACGGCAACGCCAACCCGAACGGCGGAAAACGAGCGAGGATTGTTGCACAAGATTTTTCCAGACGATATTGTTTATAAAATCGACCTCAAAACCCTTATTCGACTCGGCATTTTATCCACGCCTGTTTTCGAGGAAGCTGCAACAGGTCAAAATTTTATGGAAGAATTGAGTGCCGTTGACATTGAACGCATCAATCACTTGGATATCGGGAGCATTGGGAAAGAGATTGCAACGAATATTGCCAACAATAGTATTCGAAATCACCTCATCGTGGATCGGTATGTTCAAAATAAGGAAAAATACAAGCAAACGCTTGTTTTTGCCTTAAATCAAGATAATGCCATTGCGCTTCACGCCCTTTTTCAAGCGAAAAAAGTGAAATCGGCGTTTGTGATTGCGTCGGTGACGGATGCGGCTACAGGAAGTTCTTCCCAGTTCACCAAAGAAAATGGGGCTAAAATTGAACAATTCCGAAAGGGCGAATTGGAAGTCTTGATTAATGTCAATATTTTGACGGAGGGAACGGACGTTCCCAATGTTCAATCCGTTTTTTTGACCCGCCCAACGATTTCAACGATTTTAATGACTCAAATGATTGGGCGCGGGTTAAGAGGTCCCAAAGCGGGCGGAACGGCAGAAGCCTATATTGTCAGTTTTATGGATGACTGGCAAGATAAATTTGCATGGGTCAATCCTGAAAAACTGGTCATTGATGAGACGATTGATTTTAGCGATAACGTAAAAGAAAGTAAAAAACAATTGTTGCGATTAGTGGCGATTAGCAAAATGGAGGAATTTGCCATTTTAGCCGACCGTATTATTGATTCGGCCGCTAAAAAAGAAATTGAACGGCTGGATTTTATTCAACGGATTCCAAAAGGCATTTATCAATTTCGTTTTTTAGAGCCGTCACAGCCCGACGAAGCCATGGAACGCGTTTGCGAAATCTTAGTTTATGACAATTTTGAATCGGCTTACCAAACGTTGATGCAACAATTACCTGCTTTTGTGGAAGGAATCGGCAGTGATTATGTTCAATTTTATGCGGAGCATTATGCGGAAGAATTGGAAAAGACCTTTTTTCAAGGCGTAGCGAAATATCCTGCGTACCGACGAGACGATATCAAAAATTTGCTTAAATATTATACGATTCAAGGAGCCGTCCCTCCGTATTTGCTGTTCAGCGACCGCGAAAAGTATGATGTAGATCGATTGGCAACCGAAATGCACGAGAACGGGATGAATCGCGCTCAAGAAAAAGCATTTATCGATCGCTGTTGGGAGGATAGCGAAACGGCTTGGCAAACGTTCTTCAATTATGACAAATTAAATTTGAGGCGCGAAATTAACTTGGCGATGGAAAAATTGATTGAACCCGAGTTGTATCAATCCAAACCGGTTAAGCCCGTCGACGAAAAGGAAATTCGAACGTATGAAAAAATGGACATGGGTGAAATTTATGCCGTCAATCCTGCCTACGAACGAGATTTAAGGGATAAAGTCTTTCAAAAATTTACAGATAGCGATGGTTTTTATTTCAGTGAAATGTCGCCTCATTTCAAAAGTAAAAATAGAGCCCATTTTCGGGTGGACCATATTGTATCCCGATTCAATGGTGGATTGACCGTTTTGGACAATTTGCAATTGTTGACCCTCCACGAAAATGCGAAAAAAGGAAGATATTAACTCCGAAGCAGGTTCCCGTCAATGTGTCCAAAAACGGGTTGACGGGCATCGTGCTCCCGTTAAAAAGAACAAAAATATTGTAAAAGATTGGTTTTTAAATTTTTACAAGTAATTAAAAAAAAGTATAAAAAAAAGTTGCAACATTGAACCCTAAAACGTACCTTTGCTAAAACTTATTTCCTCGTTTAAAAGAGGTGTTTCGATGGGGCAAAAGTGGTGGAAAGGAGGAGTATTTGTGCGAAGTACGGTCCGTAATAAATATTTAAAAATACTGTTAACAACAAGGGCACTAACGACAACCCGCCCGCGCAACCCCACGCAAAGGCTCGACGCGGGCGGGTGTGCGTTAGTGCAATCGTTCTCAACCATTTTTTGTCTATATATAATATTGAACTGGCTCTTTTTCATTGATTTACGGTTGAAATTGGA
>JBDLWG010000577.1:0-5597 GCA_039804385.1 Bacteroidota bacterium | reverse complement strand
CCTGCTTTTTCAAAATCTTTCAACCACCGTTCTGGCGTAATCAATGGAAAATCGGTTCCAAAAAGCATTTTTGATTTCAATTGCGTATTGGCATATTGCACCAATTGCGGCGGAAAATATTTGGGAGACCAACCTGATAAATCAATATAAACATTGGGTTTGTGCAGGCAAACGGACAAGGCTTCATCCTGCCAAGGCCAACTCGGATGCGCAATAATGATAGGACTATCAGGAAAATCAATTGCTACATCATCTAAATGGATGGGATTGGAGTATTCTAAACGCAATTTCCCACCGCCGCGCACGCCCGAACCAAAGCCAGAATGCCCAGAATGGAACAACATAGGTAATTTCGCTTCCGCAATCGCTTCGTAAACATGGTACGCCATTTTATCATTTGGATAAAAACCTTGAACCGTTGGATGGAATTTGAAACCTTTCACCCCAAATTGCTCTATCAAACGGCGGGCTTCTCGCGCACCCATCCGCCCTTTGTGCGGGTCGATGCTGGCAAAAGGAATCATGACATCCGAATTTTCCATCGCCGCTTCTGCGACTTCTTCATTCGGAATGCGTTTGCGCCCCAATTCGTATTCCGCATCAATCGTGAACATCACAAATGCCATGTTGATAGAACGGTAATAATTGGCTGTTTCTTGAATGGTTGGACGATGAGCCGATTTGAAATATTTGGCAAAGGCTTCATCAAATTCGGGGCGATAATCATCATGCGGTTGCCGACAGGAGACTTCCGCGTGTGTATGAACATCAATCGCTGTGATGGTTTTTAAATTGATAGCCAATTGGTTATAGATTTTAATAATTATAAATATAATTAATTTTTACTTCGCTCCCATGCGGATTGCGCCATCTAAACGAATCACTTCTCCATTTAACATAATATTTTCAATAATGTGTTTTGCCAAAAAAGCGTATTCACTTGGCTTGCCCAAACGCGCTGGAAACGGGACTTGCTGTCCCAAAGATTGAACTACTGCTTCTCCCAAATTGGTCAATAACGGCGTTTCAAAAATGCCGGGCGCAATCGTCATCACACGAATCCCAAACCGAGCTAATTCTCGAGCAATCGGCAAAGTCATCGCAACAATCCCCCCTTTGGAAGCGGAATAAGCCGCTTGTCCAATTTGTCCATCATACGCCGCGACGGAAGCAGTGTTGATTAAAATGCCGCGTTCTCCACTGCCCGTTGCAAGATTCGGTTCGTTTTTTTGCAGCATTGCTGCTGCTAAACGAATCACATTAAACGTTCCCAACAAATTGATTTGAATCACCCGCGAAAAATGGGCTAACGAATGTACGCCCGTTTTGCTCAAAACGCGTTCCGCCGTGCCAATCCCTGCGCAACTAATCGCGCCATGCAGTCCGCCAAACGTTTCAACAGCACTATTCAATGCGTTTTGAACACTCATTTCGTCCGTCACGTCCATTTTGACAAATTTGGCATTTTTGCCTAATGATTTTTCAGCATTTGAACCATTTTCGACATTTATATCCGCAATCAAGGCGAAACCTTGATTTTCAACAATCATTTGAGCCGTCGCAAAACCCAATCCTGACGCGCCGCCTGTGATGAAAAAGACTTTGTTTTTAATTTCCATTTTAAATTGGATTATATATTTTGTCAACATACGTTGACCGATTCACTAATATCATGCGTTGATTGATAGAACCTTTATCCGAGATTTCGCCTTTATCAATCGATAATTCAAAATCGGCAAAGATGGCTTTCCGAATCAAGGTGGAACTTCCTGTACTCGTTTTGGCGAGATTTTCCAACGTCGTTTGCAGGGCTTTCAATACAATAGGTTGATTTACAATCATTTGCAAATAAACTTCCGCGTTCAAACCCGCTAATTGTTTACAAAAATTTAAATCAGGAAAAATAATTGCGCCCAAAAAGGATTTATCATGTCCCGTTATCACCGCGTCTTGAATGAGCCCATTGCCCGCCGCAATCAATCGCGCTTTCAAAACGCCTACATTCACCCAAGTCCCTGTGTCCATTTTGAAATCTTCGGCAATCCGCCCATCAAAAACGAGTCCTTCATTCGGATTATCGGGATTCAACATTTTCAACGCATCGCCTGTGAGGTAAAAACCTTCGGAATCAAAGGCTTTGGCACTCGCTTCGGGATTGCGCCAGTAGCCTTTCATGACGTTCTTGCCCCGAAAACGCGCTTCTAATTTGCCGCCATTTGGTACTAATTTTACTTCTAATTCGGGTACAGGCGTGCCAATCATCCCTGCGCGACTCCCAAAATGCGTGTTAAAAGTACAAGATGGACTCGTTTCCGTCATGCCTAAACCCGATGACATTAGTAATTTTTTTCCTATTGTTTCATAAGCCAATTGTTCCAAATCGTCCCAAACGTGTTGCGCAAGGCTCGCGCCTGCGTAAAAAAACATTTTTAATTGGCTAAAAAACAATTTACACAATATTTTATCTTGTTTGAGGTGCGGAATCAATTCTTCAAACCCTTTGGGCACATTGAAATAAATCGTTGGCGCAATCTCTTTTAAGTTTTGAACCGTTATCGCAATGCCTTTTGGAGTCGGATTGCCGCCGTCAATATAGAGCGAACCACCATTATAAAGCGTCAACCCGAAATTATGATTTCCACCAAAGGTATGATTCCAAGGCAGCCAATCCAATAACGTCAAATGGGTTTGGGTTACAAAAGGAAACGTTTGTGTGATTTGTTGCAAATTCGTCGTCATGTTGCCATGCGTATTCATCACGCCTTTCGGCAAACCCGTTGAACCAGAGGTGAAAAGGATTTTTGCGACGGTATCAAATTGGATTTTGTCAAAAGCAATATCAACCGCTTGGGTTGAAACCGTTTTTACAATCGATTCAAAATCAATGGATTCGCTATGCTTGACCGCCATAACAGGAATGTTTGGCGCAACCGTTTGAATCGCTTTTTCATATAATTTGTAATTTTGAACAAAAATTAAACTTGGCGTAAGCAACTCTATCGCATGACGCAATTTCGCATAATCCGTCGAGCGCAACGAATACGCCGTCGCAATCGGCGCGAAAGGTACGCCAATGTGCATAGCTGCTAACGCAATCAAGGCATGTTCAATGCTGTTTTCGGATAAAATCGCTATCGGTTTTTCGGGCGAAACCTCCGTTTTTAACAAAAATTGAGCGATACTTTTGACTTTTTGCAAGGTTTCGGCATAGGTCAAGGTTTGCCAAACCCCATTTTCCGTTTTTTGCGCGATGAAAATCGTATGTGGCGTTTTTCCAGCCCAATAAACCAACCGCTCCGTCATTCGATGCGGGTGGTTCTGCAAAGCAACCTTAGATTTCAAAAGAATCGTTCCATCTATTTTGACTTCTTTTTCAATGTCAATTGGAATGGTCTCTATTTTCAAAAAAGGTGCATTTTTAAAATCTATCATAAGCGTTGTTGTTGGCTTTCCATTTTTGTTTGAATGTGGATTTGGTGGATTACTTGGATTTGGTGGATTTTTACCAAAAAAATCCACCAAACCCACATCCTGCTTCAAAAAGGGGGATGTAATCCTGTCAATTTTAAGATGAGTCTTAAATTCATCACTTGCGGACGATTCACCCGCAACAATTCAATCGTTGCGCACCCTATTGGAGAAATGCCTTCCATTCTTAAAAAATCATTGCTCCACTGAAAATGGTCGGTCCATAAATCCATTCTTGGATGATAAAGCGGGCAAATTTGTTGCGTAGCGGAATCCAAGGCATGAATTTTATCCGATTTGTAACTATTGCATGCATTGCAACTGTACGCCAGATTCAAAAAAAATGATTTCCCACCATTAATAACAGGCAAAATATGGTCAAAATGGTAAATGGCAGAAGTATATTCGGAAGGAGACCAGCAATACTCACAATAGCCATGAGATGCAGCCAGAATTAACTTTTTAATTTTGAGGGGAATATACTCAGCCATTTTTTAATGTTGCTTTGTTTAAACCCAATTTTTTCATCAATTGCGGCAAGGTCATTTTGCGCAATTGGGCTAATTCCACTAACTGTTTTAATCGCTGAACGTTTAACGCTTCTTCTTCCTCAACCAATAGAATTAATTCTTGATGTTCCGTTTCGGAAAGAGAACGGAGTTCCATTTTGCAAATCAACGTATAGCAACGCTCCGTTTTTTCGGGCGATAACACGGTTTGATTGATTTGGGTAAGGAGTATTTTCTCCCGATTCAGAATGGATTCTGATTTTTTGCGCGTGACAAGGCGACTCAATTCGGCGAAGAATTGTTCCAACTCATCTAAGGGCAATTGTGCGGCACTCAAAAGCAAGTTTTGAGCATTCAATTCAGCTTGCACTTGTAATTTCGTCATCGGAATTGGGTTTAAAGATTCACAAAAAAATGGAATGATTTACAAAGATACAGCCTTTTTTGAAAATCCAAATCATTTAAATTCTAAAGTGAATCGCTCCCTTTTTTAGCCCGCCCTTCCAAAAAATCATTCAAACGCTGTTTGGCTTCTGGCGCGTCTTGCGCAATAGCAGCCATCAACGATTCCATCATTAAACCTGTTTCCTGATTGGAATCCACAATGCGCGGCAAAACGTGCATCAAAGCGTAATTCGTCATACCTGCGTTGCTCGAAATGCGTTTTGCTAATTCCATTGCCTTTTCTAATCCTTTCCCGTCTTCGACAACGTATTGCGATAAGCCAATTTGAACGCCTTCCAACGCCTTATAAACACGCCCTGTCAACATCATATCGGTCATTCTTGCCATACCAATCAGTCTTGGAACGCGTACAGATGCACCACCGCCCACAAATATCCCGCGCTGACCTTCGGGCAAAGCGTAAAAAGTAGAATTTTCAGCCACTCGAATATGGCAAGCACTCGCCACTTCCAAACCGCCGCCTATACAGGCACCATGTAACAATGCAATTACAGGAACGGTTCCAAATTGAATCTTGTCCAAAGCGCGATGCCACATCCGCGAATGGTACACGCCTTGAACGGCATTGCGTTCTTTGAGGTCGGAAAGGTCAAGTCCAGCGCAAAAATGGTTGCCTTCGCCCCGAATGATAGCACATTTTACGCCTGTTGGAATGTTGGAAAATACCTTTTCGATGGCTAAAATCGTTTCATCATTCACGGCATTCCGCTTGGCAGGGCGGTTGAGCGAAACGATTAAAATATGGTCTACTACTTCTGTTATGAGCATTTTATACTTTTTGAAAATATGGTATGCAGTGAAGGCGGATCCAATTGAATCACGGATGACACGGATTGGGCGGATTTTCACGGATTTTTTTATTCAAAATTTTATTTTTATTTTTGTTGAATAAATAAGTGGTTAATGTTAAATAATTAACAACAACGTTTGGAGGGTTTCAAACCTTCCAAACGTTATACCAATGTGTTGAATCGAAATAAATAATCCAAATGGAACTCATTGATAATCAACCAATTTACATCGAAATCAAGGTTGGCGAGGTTGCAACCCTATCCATTACCCACAGAATCAAAAAAGGTGCGTAGCACCGCAACCTTTGTAGCAAAATGGAATTGGAACCCGCGTTTGAGGTGCGTCGCACCGTAACATTCAAAC
>JBDLWG010000576.1:0-2783 GCA_039804385.1 Bacteroidota bacterium | reverse complement strand
TGCATCGAGCCGTCGAATACACGCACTTTCATCGAATCAATGTTGTAACCCGCCAAAATACCATTATTCATCATCGCCGTGAAACCATCGGTAATCGGTTTGACATAGTTTTTGTCAATCGCTCCACCAACAACGCCCCAAACAAATTGTAATTTTTTCTTACCCGATTTGAATTCGTCTGTTTCCAAGAATGCCTCGTCCGCAGGTCCTAATTCAAATTCCATATCCGCAAACAAACCAGAACCACCCGATTGTTTTTTCAACTTTTCTCTATGTGTAACTTTCTCTGTTAGAGCCTCTTTGTAATTAACCTGTGGCGCACCTTGATTCAACTCAACACCAAATTCACGGCGCATCCGGTCAATAATAATCTCTAAATGCAACTCACCCATCCCTGAAATCACCGTTTGAGCAGTGTCTTCGTTATAGGCAACACGGAACGTTGGATCTTCTTCAGACAATTTATTTAAAGCCATCCCCATTTTGTCCATATCTTTTTGAGTTTTAGGCTCCACCGCCAAACCAATTACAGGTTCTGGGAAAGACATCGATTCCAAAATGATTGGTTTATCCAATGCGCACAACGTGTCCCCTGTACGGATGTCTGTGATGCCCACTGCCGCGCCAATATCGCCCGCTTCCACGAAATCCACTGGATTTTGTTTGTTTGCGTGCATCTGGAACAACCGAGAAACCCGTTCTTTTTTGCCTGAACGAGTGTTCAAAACGTAAGAACCTGCTTCCAAACGACCTGAGTATATGCGAATAAAAATTAATCTACCAACAAATTTATCGGTAACAATTTTAAACGCCAATGCCGAAAACGGCTCTTTCACGTCTGGTTGCCGCGTAATCGCTTTATCGGTATTTGGATCCGTGCCTTCAATCGCGTCAACGTCCAACGGAGACGGCAAATACGCACAAACACCATCCAAACAAGCTTGAACACCCTTGTTTTTGAACGCAGAACCGCACATTACAGGGGTCATTTTCATCGCAACCACTGCTTTACGGATCGCCGCACGCAATTCATCTGGGCTGATTGAATCTGGGTCGTCAAAAAACTTCTCCATTAATTCATCATCAAACTCTGCTGCTGCTTCCACTAATTTCTCCCGATATTCCGCAACCGTTTCAATCAAATCCGCAGGAATCGGAATTTCTTTATAAGTCATGCCTTGGTCTGCCTCGTTCCAAACAATCGCTTGGTTCATAACCAAATCCACGACACCAATAAATTTCTCTTCATTGCCAATCGGCACTTGCAATGGAATTGCATTCGCACCCAATTTAGCCTTCATGTCGGCAACAACACCGAAAAAATCAGCACCAGCACGGTCCATCTTGTTGACAAACGCCAAACGCGGTACTTTATAACGGTCCGCTTGTCTCCAAACCGTTTCAGATTGCGGTTCAACGCCATCAACCGCCGAAAACAACGCAACCACTCCATCCAACACGCGCAAAGAACGCTCTACTTCCACCGTAAAGTCAACGTGACCCGGTGTATCAATGATGTTGACTGGATATTCTTCGCCTTTCCAAAACCATTTTGTTTTGGTTGCAGCAGAAGTAATTGTGATACCGCGCTCTTGCTCCTGTACCATGTGATCCATCGTCGCTGCGCCGTCATGCACCTCGCCGATTTTGTGCGAAATACCCGTGTAATAAAGGATACGCTCTGTTGTGGTTGTTTTACCCGCATCAATGTGAGCCGCAATACCGATATTTCTCGTGTATTTTAAGTCCTTGGTTGCCATGATTAAATATGTTAAAATATTTTTTACGTAATTATTGAATAAGACGTTTTAATATCAAAAAGATACATAAACGATTCGGTACTTTAAAATCCGTAAAGAGATAAATGAATTTTTTTTTGCAAAAAAAAATTCATTTACCTCTGGAGCCCTCACCGCCCTACGGCGGCGGGGGCTCCAGAGATAAATAATAATTTTTTTTGCAAAAAAATTATTATTTATCTCTTTACGGGTTTTAAGATACCCAGTAGGAATAAGACAAAACAGGTAATTGATATGATAATCAATTACCTGTCTGCTCATTACAAGCCTTTGTTTTTCAATGATTTATGAAAAATTAAGTTCTGTAATGTGCAAACGCTTTATTAGCATCAGCCATTCTGTGCATTTCTTCTTTCCGCTTTACAGTTGCGCCTTCGTTTTTAGCAGCAGCAATCAATTCAGCAGCTAACTTTTCAGCCATGCCTTTGCCAGAACGTGCGCGTGCATACTTGATAAGCCACTTCATACCGATAGACGTTTTCCGTTTAGCGCGGATTTCGATTGGAATTTGAAAGGTCGAACCACCTACACGCCGACTTTTTACTTCGACCGCAGGCATTGCATTTGTCAATGCTTTTCTCCAAATCGCATGTTCATTTTCAGTCGTGCGGGCTTTCACCAAGTCCAACGCATCGTAGAAAATGCCATAAGCAATCGATTTCTTACCGTCCCACATCAAGTTATTCACGAACTGAGTTACGGATGGGTCATTATAACGCGGATCAGCATCAAGCTGCCGCACTTTGGGTTTTCTTTTACGCATCTTTACGGATGTTAAAAATCAAGGAAATTTGTTTGAACATGAGCAAATACTGACGGATTTTTCCAACCATCCATTTATAATTCATTGATTTTGAATCTTATATGAATTACACTTCTTCACTCGATGCAACATAGTTTTGAAAAAAGTAATTTGATTTCCAAAAGCGCATTCCGAAATTCGAAATCCACTTTCCGAAATCAAATTACTTCTTTTTGCCTTTA
>JBDLWG010000575.1:0-3277 GCA_039804385.1 Bacteroidota bacterium | reverse complement strand
TTTTAAAAAGTGATTTTTTTGCAAAAAAATCACTTTTTAAAAATTGGCATCTCTCTATCCCCTTCTGGCGGCGCAACCTTTCCACAAACCTTATTTGTGAAAGCACTACTACATTTTTCCTTTTTTTTGAGATAAAATGGATACTTTTGCGCCAAAAGAAAACAGACAAAATGAAAAAAGGAATCGTCATCCTATTGCTTTTATCATTGCTATATCAACTGGTTGGTTATATGGCATTGTTTTCTATGGTGAAAAAAGGGCATCATACACATGTACATCAAGTTTTAAAAGAGCAAAATTTAGCATCTGATTTGGTTATTTTAAAATTTTCAGTATTAAATTTCGATTTCAATAAAGATGAATTGGAGTATCAAGGGCATTTTTATGATATTGTCAAAACGGAAATTAAAGGTGAAACCGTTTATGTATCCTGCTATGATGATAAAGCGGAGGCACAATTAGCAACGCGTTATAAAGAAATTATTTTTAATAATCTTACCCAAGACATTGATTATCAACACAAAACGCAATTCCTTTTTAAATTTTTTATAAAAGAATTTTGGTTTGAAACGCATCGAACGGATTGCACTTGCGTCGTTTCCATTTCAAAAAAAGTCAAAATAGTTGGCTTACACCAATTATTTGCTTCCCTTAAAATGCCTTGTTTAACACCTCCTCCAAAATTTTATTTTGTATAAGCATTATAGTTAGTAGTCGGGAAATTTATTTCCCGCTTTAAGGAGTGATTTAGCAGGAAATAAATTTCCCGACTACTAATTCCTTAACAGGCTTAAAGCATTCAAGTTGCTTTACAGCCTTATCTGTGCATGTTTTAACCATTTGAATGGATTATCAAAATGAAAAAAATATTTATATTTAATATATTGGTTTCAAGCATTTTAAATCTAAAAGCACAAAATCAAGATACTATCAAAATCAATGATTTAGAAACGGTTGTCATTTCAGCAAACAAGGTTGCTGAAAATAGAAATCAGGTTGCGCAACCGATTCGCGTCTTGACCAAACAAAATATTGAATTATTGAACGCTCAAAATACGGCTGATTTAATCGCTTTATCGGGCAGCGCGATGGTTCAAAAGAGTCAACAAGGCGGTGGAAGTCCGATTTTGCGCGGTTTCGAGGCAAGTCGTGTCGTGCTAATGGTGGATGGGGTGCGCATGAATAACCTCATTTATCGGGCAGGACATCTGCAAAATATTATGACGCTCGACCAAGCGATTTTGGAGCGAGTGGAAGTTTTGTACGGGCCCGCTTCGACCGTTTACGGTTCGGATGCTTTGGGCGGCGTAATTCATTGCTACACGCGCAAGCCTAAAACCGCAGCAGACGGGTTGAAAATAAACGGCAATGCGTCTGCACGATATAGTACCGTCAATCAAGAAAAAACAGGACACTTTGATTTGAATTTGGGTTGGAAAAATATTGCGATGCTTAGTTCCTTGACTTACAGCGATTTCGGTGATTTAAAGATGGGTAAAAAGACACAAGTCTTAGATACATTATGGGGTTTGCGCAAGTTTTACGCAGAACGCATTAACGGAAAAGATTCTTTGATTGTCAACGCAGACCCGTATTTGCAAAAATATACAGGTTATAAACAATATGATTTTTTGCAAAAAATCTTATACCGCCAAAATGCACACATCAATCATTTATTGAATATTCAATTTTCTAATTCGACCGATATTCCGCGTTATGACCGCCTGACAGACCCGAAAGGAGCAGGCTTAAATACCGCAGAATGGTATTATGGTCCCCAAAAAAGGTTGATGACCGCTTATGAATTGAGTGTATTTGATTTAAAGGGCTTTTTCAATCAAGTAAAATTGAATCTTAATTATCAAGATATGGAGGAAAGTCGGCATAATCGCAATTTTGGAACTATTTTTAAAAGTAGTCGCATCGAATATGTCCATGTCTTTGGCGCAAATATTGATTTTTATCATACCAAAACCGCACATCAATTTAGAACAGGCTTGGATGCGCAATATGGAACGGCAAAATCGACCGCTTTTAAAACAAATGTGAACGATAATACGACGGCGGCGCAAAGTACTCGCTATCCTGATGGCGGCAATAATCAACAAAATTTTGCTATTTATGCAACACATACTTGGAAAATCAATCCACAATGGGTTTTAAATGATGGTTTGCGGGTGGGTTCGATTCGTCAAAAATCAACTTTTGTGGATAAAACTTTTTATCCATTTCCGTTTAATGAAGCAACTCAAAATTTGACAGGGTTCAGTGGCAATTTAGGGTTGATTTACCTGCCTTCACCGATTTTCAAGGTTACTTTATTGGGTTCGACGGGCTATAGAGTGCCGAATGTGGATGATTTAGCGAAAGTATTTGATTCTGCAAAAGGGATGGTCATTCTCCCAAATCCGAATATGAAGCCTGAAAAAACATATAATTTAGATGCAGGTTTTACATGGAAAAATAATAAAATATTGTGGGAAAGCAATATACATTTTACGAAATTTATAGATGCGATTGTGTCCGATAAATTCCAATTGAATGGTCAGGATAGTATCCTGTATGAGGGCGTAAAAAGTCAAGTCATGGCAAATCAAAATAAAAACAGGGCAAATATTGGGGGATTTTCAGCCCTGCTGAAAGTGCATTTGTATGAAAGTTTATCGTTGACAGGCATTTATAATTACACGCAAGGACGTATTATCAAGGCGGATAATAAGACGATACCGTTAGACCATATTCCGCCTGCGAATGCTCGTTTTGCTTTGCAATACAATTATAATCAATTATTTACAGAATTTTTTATTCAATATAGCCATTGGAAACGCATCGAAGATTATTTCCTAAATGGAGAGGATAATGAGCAATATGCCACAAAAAGTGGCATGCCTGCTTGGTGGACGATGAATGTGCGGGTGAGTTATGAGCTATCGAAAGGACTCAAATTGCAGTTTGGCATGGATAATATCGCGGATGTGCAATATCGCGTTTTTGCGTCTGGGATTCATGGCTCGGGTCGGAATCTATTTGGCACTTTGCGGTACGCTTTTTAAACAAATTGTAATATAATTGGAACGCGGATAACGCGCTCCAATATACATCTCTTAAACGATTTGCGAAACTAAACTTGCGTCAAGTTTGAAACTTGACGCAAGTTATGCTTACCAATTACATTTTATAAATAATCCAATCTTTATTTTCAATGACAATAGGCAAATTTAGCAAATGATTTTTGAAGGTTAAAATATGGGTAACGCCTTCTTTTTTCAATTGTAAA
>JBDLWG010000574.1:0-4979 GCA_039804385.1 Bacteroidota bacterium | reverse complement strand
GGGCATCAATGATTCCCAATCATTATCTTCTGCCAAATTAATCCAATTATTATTTTTATCAGGCGTAATTCGTTTAAAATCAATGGTTTCAAATGAATTTTCGCGCAACCAATCTAATTTTTCGGGCGTTTTCCAAAAATCGTCTAATTCGTAATAAAAAATGTGGCAACGCGTTTTGGTTTTCGCTTTTTTCTTCACTAAAAACAACATCGCAACACCCGTTTGAATCCCAAAAACATTATGCGATGTTCCTGCAATTTTAGGATTCGCACGCACATCAGAATGTAAATCAATGATATACACATGATCAAAATCTTGTTGTATGCAAGCGCGAAACCCATCAAACGTCCTGCTATCAATAAAACTGCGATTCGTAATAAACGAAATCACGCCATTTTCGTCCAGCCTGTCCATCGCCCATCGAAAAAACCGCGCATACATATCATAGACTTTGGTTTTCTGCGCCGAACTCTTCGCTATAAACGTTTCTTTAATACGTTTGTCTATAAACGGATACGTGCGATTCTTGTTATTATCATTTTCATTTTGCTGATTCGCATTGTAAGGCGGATTGCCGATAATCACCGATATTTTCGCCTCATTTTGATTTTTAATCCGTTTGGCATTTTCTGCCGACAACGAAAACATATCCATTTGTTTACCTTTCCAACCCAATGCCGTCACATTATCTAGCGTATCTACAAAACATAAATTGTCAAACGACTCATATTTTTGCATTTTATTTCGATACGTGTATTCAATATTCAAATTCGCAATGTAATACGGCAAAATAGCGACTTCATTCGCATGAAGTTCTTTTTTAAACTTATGCTTCAAATCGTGCGGACTCATATAATCAATCAAATCACAAATATACGTACCTGTTCCTGTCGCAGGATCCAGAATTTGCACGCCTTTGTCACTCAACGTTTTGCCAAAATGCTTTTCTAACAAATAATCGGTTGCTTTGATTTGAAATTGCACAATTTCCGTTGGCGTATAGACGATGCCGAGTTTGTCCGCACCTTTTGGATTATACGCTTTATAGAAATTTTCATATACTTTTTTAAGGAAGGTTTGTTTTTCGTGATGCCCTTCAAAACGCCGTGCGACAGACGCAATCACTTCATAATAATTTTTAATCTTATCTAACACCGCCCGTTTGACGGAGCCTTTAAAAAAGGTGCTTTCGACGGCGGATAACGCTTGCGCAATATTATTTTCACGGACGAGTTGATCATCGCTGAAAACGGCGACAAAAATTTGTTCGGTCAAAATGTGTTGAATCAACATTTCATCCACCTCTTCCAACCCAATTTCAGGATTAATGGAGGTTTGACAAATGATTAAAAAATCATTTCGTTTGGCAATAAAGGCTTGATTTTCAATGGATTGTGCGGCAATCATTTGACGGAGCGTGTCCGCAATCGTCGGCACATCCTTTTTGAAATCGGAAACGGCTTGTCTGAAATCGCGCAATTCGCGGGTTTCATACGCAAAAAATTGTTGTAAAAGGTCATTCAGCGCGTCCTGATTTGCCATTTCAACAGACAAAACACGCTCCCCTTCTTGGTACAACACTGCATTTACGCCATCTTCAAACAAAATATTTGTTTTAGGATAACCTTTATTCAATTTTTTGCGAATCTCGTCTTCCAGATTGACATTTGCTTTGGCTTCCCAATACCCAAAATCCAAACCCATTTCGTTTTTCAACACGCCATCAAAGCGGATGAGGTTTTTTTGCGGGGTTCGATGCGAGACTTCTTCATAAAGCGACAAATTATATTTGGCAGCAAAGCCTTCCAAGACGCGGGCAAAAGCACGACGCAATACTTGTTCCGAATCTTGTTTGGTCAAGTGTCGAATCCGATGTTTTTCGTTGTAATACTGTTGAATGAGTTTGATAGACATATCGTATGGTAAAAGGCAGTTTGAGTTAAGTGGATTCATTAAAAGTTGCATAGCATGATTGTTTTTATTGATTTGAATGCGCTAAGATAGCGATAAGTTTGATTGGTTTTGGGGCTTTTAAAGGTGTAGATATGTTTTTTAAATTGTAAATCCCCTTCACTTACATTTATTTTACTTTTGAGTAGATACGAATAACCTTCAGATTTGTCAAACATAATGTTATGAATTTAAAAACGCAAATATAAACAATTCGCGCCAAGTTGGTCAACTTGGCGCGAGTTTTTATAAGCGGTACGCATAATTTTTAGGGCGATTCTGCCATAAGGTATCTCCTGAAATCGGCGTAAACAAGTTGTGAACACTTTTGGGACGATTTTGGTCAAGCGCGTCAAAAGCCGTTTTTAGCTGTGTGACCACATCGCCAATTGTTTTATGAATAATCATGACTTCTTTTAAAACGATTCGTATTAAATAAGGAAATTGTTGTATATTAATAGCTCCCACTTCTTTCAACTCGGTATGTATTTGCGTCAATCGATCGCACTCTTTGCGTAATTCAGCGTAATTGTCGGTCGTCAACTGAATAGCAGGCAGCCTTTTTTGCAAGCGGCAACGAAAAATGTACAACATCAGCCACACCAAAGGCAAACTAAGCCCTAATAAGGTGAAAGCAAACCAATAATGCACTTTGTCGCGCAATGCAATGTAAAAATGATGAGCCGCCACAATCACATCTGCACGTTGACTCTCGCGGACAAAGTGGTTAAGATTTAAATTGTTTGTAGCATACATGGTTCAAACTGTTTTATATTTAGACGTAATTTCAAATCTCCATAACAAATTTATGGGTTCTGTTTGCACTTGGTTAACACATTTTTAGGAAAAAAAATTGCATTTTCAGTACATTTTTTTACGAATGCACAAATTTAAATCCTTTTATGGGATTTTAGTGCCAAAATAGTAGATTTATTTGAAAAAATCCTTTCATTTGGGCAATAGCAAATTATGATTTTCATTGGGGTCGGCATTCAAATCATATAATTCGGCTTGCTTGCTTTGTAGATTTTGAATGTATTTGAAACAAGTTGTATCTTTTTTTTCAATCCAACCTTTGAAAATAGTTGCCATTTGCAAATAATCTTTCCGATTTTCTAAACCATTGGTTTTTAAAAGGGAATAGCCTTCCCAAGTTTCTGGGATTTTCAATCCTAAACAATCAATCAACGTAGGCGCAACATCGGTCGAAAAAGCATATTTTAAATTTTTAAATCGTTGTAAATCAATGGGTTTTCCATAAAAAAGCATTGGAATTTGTAATTGCTCGTCGTACAAACGGCTGTAATGCCCCACTACATAATGTTCGCCCAAGGATTCGCCATGATCGGCAACGATTGCCACCACACTGTTTTGAAGATAGCCTTTTTGTGCTAATTTTAAAAAAATTTGTTTTAAAAAATCATCGGTTTGCAATACGCCGCCATCGTAATAATTGGTGATTGCCGTATCGCCGCCGCGCACTTCATTGTGCCGATTGCGGACGGGTTGCCAATGATTAAAGGTCTCTTTTCGCACGCCAAGCGGATGACTCGACATCAAATGCAGGTAAAAAAAGGATGCGCCTGCTTTATCCGCATTTTCCAACTGGTTCAATGCTTTTAAAACATATTCATCACTAAACGGATGAATGCCCTCTATCGGCGTTGAATCATAAAAATTATCAATATCATTGCCATAATAATTCGTTAAGTGAAACCAAGATTGGTGTTTGCCCGCTAATAAAAAATTGATTTTATAATTTTGAATTTTTAATAAATCATTGATTTTAAACGTTTTAAGTCCAATTTTTGAAAAGCGGCGTGCTGTTAAAGTTGCCAAAATGCCGCCTTCCGAAAAAGAACAATTGGAACGGGCTGTTTCGACTTTGACTAATTGTCCTGATTTTTCAAGGCTTGATAAAAAAGGTGTTGTCGGACGTTTATAACCGTAAATGCCCATATTCCGCGCTCGTAAATCGTCAACAATGATGATAACAATATTTTTACGTTCAAAAAGTTCGTTTTTGGGGTAATTTTGACGGACGATTGCGTCTTGCCGCATGGATTCTAATACTTCAGGCGTTTGCACGAAAACCGATTGCGTTGTGAACATATTCACAAGTGGGTCTCCATTTTGTTGCCAATATTTCCATAAACCACCTTCTAATCGATGATTGAAACCATAAATCGTTATCAGTGAAATCCCTAAAAGACCCTTTAACAAGGGTTTTTGGCTTAATGATATAAATGTTTGTTGTAATGGAATCGTTTTTTTTTGATATAAAACGATAAATAACAAAGGTAAAAAGGGCAAAATCCCATACGCGAGATACGGAACGAAAGCGGGCAATTGCATCAAGGAGGCTAACTCAGGCAAATCTTTCAAGTATTGAAAGAGCGTTTGGTAATCCATGAAAAAATGGAAGAAAAATTTGCCACCCAATGCCATTAAGTAAGTTAAGCATAGGCTGAATGCGAAAATACCTGTGAAACCTGCCCAAAATCGGGCGGCAAATTTTGATTTTTGAACTTTTGGTATCGAAAAAAAGAGAATGCCGATTTCCAAATAAGCGATTGTGAGGCATAGGAGTAACGATAAGTGTTGCCACACGAAGTCGGCAGTGTGGTAGGTCTGCTGTTTGTAAAGTAAGAGGAGCAGCAAGGCGAATAGCCCGTGTAAGAGTAGGTATTTCATGTTGGAAATTTTTGAATTAGGATTTTTAGGATTTTTTTAAAGGATGGAGGTACGGATTCAACGGATTCAACGGATTTTCACAGATTTTTAAACTCAGAATCCGTTGAATCCGTTGAATCCGTTGAATCCGTATATCCATCCTTTAAAAGGATACTAAAAACCTTCAAATAAAAAAAGCCTTCGATAATCAATTGATTATCAAAGGCTTGTGGAAGTGGGCGTTGACGGATTCGAACCGCCGACCCTCTGCTTGTAAGGCAGATGCTCTGAACCGACTGAGCTAAACGCCCTTAAAGTCTTCGCTTATTTTCTTAAGGCGCTGCAAAGATACAACA
>JBDLWG010000573.1:0-11513 GCA_039804385.1 Bacteroidota bacterium | reverse complement strand
GCGTAGATTTTCGCCGAAAAGTGGAGGAGTTTAAGAAAACATATGATTATATTTTCTTAGAATCGGCTGCGATGAATGCATACAGTGATGCCCGTGAATTGATAGATTTTTCGGATAAAGTGATTTGTGTTTTCGACGCGAGTACGGCTTTGCACAAAGCAGATAAAGAAACGATTGATTTTTTACATGTGATTGATAGAGGCGAAATGTTCTTGGGTGGCATTTTGAATAAAGCCGAAATGAAAAATATTTAATATACCATAGTCATAAAGTCCTCCATAAATAGGAAAAAGACCTTTCAGAGGGCGCAAAAATTTAAAAAAAATGATTTTTTTGCAAAAAAAATCATTTTTTTTAAATTTTTGCGCCCTCTTTCCCCACTCTGGCGGCGTAATTTTTTCCCTACTTATTTAGGACTTTATACACTAAACAAAACAACTTATAATCGTGAAATCGTATTGGTTACAGTCTGGCTTCTTCACTTTATTGGACAAATTGACGCAAATGGCGTTCAATTTGGGGGGCATTTTGATATTATTGCGCCTTTTGGACAAGGAAACAAGTAGTGCATGGGCATTGTTTCTGACGGTCACGGCATTTATCGAAATAGGTCGCACAGGCTTGTTACAAAACGGCATGGTTACGTATTTGACGACGACGGAAAAAACAGAGCATCCGAAAATATTGAGTGCATCCTTGTTTTTAAACCTCAGTTTATCCACGATGTGCGTGATTGGGCTATTTATAGGCAGTTTTCTAATCCGAAAGGTCTTTGATTATCCTGAATTGCCTCATTTATTGCGGATTTACGCGATGACGACTTTTGTATTTTCGGCATTATACCAATTCAATTTTGTGCAGCAAGCCCATATGGATTACAAAGGTTTATTCGTAGCGGGTTTTGTTAAAAATGGGATTTTATTTGCATATATTGTGTATTTGGCGGTTTTGAAAAAAGAAATTTCATTGACGAATTTAGCCATTTGTCAATTCATTTCTGCTTTTCCAAGTTCCGTAGTGGCGTATTGGATGGCGCGTAAGTATTTGATTTTCAGTAAGTTAGATTGGCATTGGGTTGGCAAATTATTCGATTATGGCAAATTTACATTCGGAACGAATATTGCAACGATGACTTACAAAAGTGTGGATAAACTCATGCTTGGCGGCTTGCTCAAAGAAATGGTTTCTACGTATGATGTGGCGATTCGCGTCAATAATATCGCCGAAGTGCCGACAACGACGCTTGCAACGATTTTATTTCCGCAAAGTGCCAAACGCAATCACGCAGAAGGCGCGAGTTCATCCAAATATTTATATGAAAAATCCGTAGGTGTTTTGTTAGGATTGATTTTGCCAATGGTCGTTTTCATCATCGTTTTTGCAGATTGGATTGTGAATATCATTGGCGGAGCGAAATTTGCGGAATCCGCGCCCACTTTACGCTTGACGATTTTTTATGGTGTGTTTATGGCGTTTGCGATACAATTTGGGACGATGTTGGATGCGATTGGGAAACCCAAAATCAATTTTTACATCACCAGTTTAGGCGCAACCGTCAATTTGATTTGTAACTACTTGTTTATCAAGCAATTCGGTTTTTATGGCGCGTGTTATGGCACGTTGACAGCGATGACGATTATGTTTATCATCATGCAAATCACGCTGAACCGAATGATTGGCGTACAGGTTTTGAACTGTTTTGCCTACATATTGCCTTTTTACAAAGGCGTTATTCAAAAAATAAGCGGCATTTTTGCCCAAAAAAAACCGACTGACGGGGAAATACGGATGGAAACCACACCCAAGGCAGTGGAAACAAATGTTCAAAAAGATGTACCCGTAATGAACAAAGTCATGAAAATCGAACCTGTGAAACCTTACAAAAGACGCGTTTATATCGAAGATTTGTAAGTTATAACTAATTGATTTTCAATTACATGACCACCAAAGAAAATAATTGTTAACCACCTCATTACTAAGAGAAAACTTATGGCTTTGAACAGACATCGTTATGACATCATCATTTTTACCCTGTTTCGGGACGACAATGCGTATTCGTCCGTTTCCCTCAGTATCGGCAAGGAGTTTGCACGGCAGCATCGGGTTTTTTACATCAACCACCCGTATTCGTTGAAGGACATTGCCCAAAATCGGGATAATAAAAAAGTTCAAGAGCGATTGGGCGATATGATTCGCTTCAAAGTGCGTTACGAGACGATTCCAGAAATTCCCAATTTGACGGTAGTGGTTACGCCGCCGACTTTGCCCATTAATTGGATGTCGCCCGGCACGATGTATGATACTTTTTATAAAATGAATAATCGCGCTGTGGTCAACACGTTGAAGCAAGTGATTGAGGATTATGGTATTAAAAATTACATTTATTACAATTGTTTTAATCCGTTTTTTTTAAATAAAATGCCTTTTTCCTTGCCCGTACAACCCGAAGTCAATGTCTATCAATGTATCGACGACCTTGACCATGATGCGTACACGGCACGACACGGAGTGCGTTTGGAACGTTTATCGGTTCAAAATTCGGACCTTACACTCGTAACCGCAACGCAATTACAAAAAAAATACATTGGTATCAAACCGCAAACGTACATTATGAACAATGCAGTTGATATTACAATTTTCAAAGAAGTGATGTTCAAAACCTTTGAAAAACCGACTGAAATCGCTCATGTGACCACTAAAATCATTGGTTTTACAGGAAATTTAGACCATTTGCGCATCAATTACGGGCTTTTCAAAAAAATTGCCTTGCACCATACGGATAAAACATTGGTAATTGTTGGTCCGATTAATTCAAAAGAATTTTATGACATTGGTTTAGACCAATTGCCCAATGTGATTACAACAGGTGCTAAAAAAATATACGAATTACCGCAATATTTGCAATATTTTGATGTTGCCATCATCCCATTTGCGATAAATGATGTAACAAAAAGTATTTATCCGTTAAAAATTAATGAGTATTTAGCCGCAGGGCGCGCTGTAGTTGCCACCAATTTTTCAGAAGATATTAGAAGTTTCAAAGATTCGATTTACATTGGAGAAGACGAAAAAGACTTTATCCGTTTGATAGATGTAGCGATTGCCGAAGATAACCCAGATTTAAAACAAAAACGCTACGAAGTGGGCGCGAGCAACACTTGGGCAGACCGCGTAGAAGAATTTTGGAAAATCATCGACCGACATTTGATGAAAGCACCAATCCCCGAATTGATATATCAATAACCAACTGCATATGAAATATGACTCTACTGCTATTTCGCAAGAATCGCCAGTATCCGAAAAGTTGCCGAATGAGTCACCGCTGCCACACGCACCCGTGACTTTGAAAGACCGCATCAAGGGCAATCCGACCTTGACCGCGTTGGCGCGTTGGCTGTTAATGCCTGCAAACGAGTACCGTCCGCGCTGGTGGGTACGCACGTTTTGGAATCGGTTGAAGCACAAACGCGGGGACGGTTCCGTGATTCGCCCCAACAATCGGATGGATGTTTTTCCGTACAATCGATTTGAAATTGGGGAAAAAACGATTATTGAAGATTTTTGTACGGTTAATAACGCGGTTGGCGATGTAATCATTGGTAACCGAACCTTGATTGGGATGAGCAATGTCATCATTGGTCCTGTGACCTTGGGTAATCATATCTTATTTGCTCAAAATGTTGTTTTATCGGCGTTGAACCATAATTTTGAGGATGTGACCAAACCGATTGCAGACCAAGGCTTTTCTACCAAACCGATTACGGTGGATGATGGCGTTTGGATTGGGGCGAATGCGGTGGTGGTTCCGGGCATTCACATTGGTCGGAATGCAGTAATAGCGGCGGGCAGTGTCGTGACGAAAGATGTCGCACCTTACACAGTGGTTGTTGGCAATCCAGCCCGTCCGATGAAGCAATATAATTTCGATACTCAGCAATGGGAAAAAATATAATTCTAAAAAATCATGTTTTCTCGAAAAAATCCTTGGGGCTTGACTCCAAAAGAGCAATTCATTGAAATCATTGGCAACGTCATGATTGGGGGATTATTAATCGGTTGCTATTTGAAAGTATTATTTTTATAATTTGGATTGATTGGATTTTTGGCAATTTTTGTGTGGGTGGATGGATGTACGGATTTCACGGATTTTCACAGGATTTTTACGGATTTGGGGTTAAAAAATCCGTAAAAATCCTGTGAAAATCCGTGAAATCCGTACATCCATCCACCAACAATCCAATAACTCCAAGTCTAAAAAATCATTTGAAGGGTGCATACTATGCTGAAAAACAGACCATTAGCAGGCGGATTAAAGGCTTGGCTTTATCGCCAAATCATGGGCGAAAAATTAGATAACCCATTGGGTTACATGATATTAGCGGCGTTTGCGTTAGCCTTTGGCGGGTTAGTACCCATATTGGGCGTGAAAGGCGGGATGATGATTATTGCAGGGTTACTCGGTGTACCCGCTTTACTACTTTGCATGTTTAATCAGCAATTTGGTGTTTGTTTTACGCTTTTAATCGCCTTTTTTGTCAATTATTTCTCGAAAATCAATAGCGCACCACTCGGCACAAGCCTTGATGGACTTTTGTTATTAATGTGTTTTGGCATCTTTATCGGGCAGGTGCTGCGCAAAGATTGGGGTTTCATTCGAGACCCAATTAGTACATGGTTGATGATTTGGATGTATTATTGTTTTGTGCAAGGGTTAAATCCATCTGCAGAGTCCAAAGCTGCTTGGGGCTTTTCGGTACGGGCGGTTGCGGTCTTGAATTTGGTGTATTTTATCGCAGCATACTCCATGAATACCTTGTCCAAAGTCAAATTTATGATGAAATGGCTGTTGGGTTTGGCGGGAATTGCCTGTTTATATGCTTTTAAACAAGAATATATTGGCTTTTCAGATGCCGAAATGGGTTGGTTAATGGCAGACCCTGAGCGTTATCAACTCTTTTTTCAATGGGGACGGATGCGTATTTTCTCTATTTTTAGTGACCCCATGACTTTTGGAATTATGATGACGTATATGGGGATTTTCTGTTTTATCATGGCATCTGTTGAAAAATATTCCATAGAGCGAAAAATATTATTATGTGTTATGGGGGTGGCAATGGTTTGGACGACCGCATATACAGGAACGCGCACTTGTTATGCATTGATACCCATTGGTTTAGCTTTTTATGCGATGATGACGCTTTCACCGCGCATCATTATTGGCGGAGTCGCAGTAATGGCAGTATTAACCGTTTTTGTCCTCAAAGGTTCGTCGAATCCAATGATTTTTCGGATTCAATCCGCATTTAAACCGAGTGAGGATGCTTCTGTGCAGATTCGATATTACAATCAACAACGGATTCGCCCATTTATTTACACGCATCCGATTGGTTTTGGCTTGGGCAGTACGGGTTTGTGGGCGCGGCGATTTACACCCGATTCGTTTTTGGCAAAATTTGCCCATGATAGTTATTATGTTCGGATTGCGGTGGAAGCGGGTTGGATTGGACTGATAATATATATGATTTTCATGTTTATGTGTGTTCGGCGGACGCTCTATTTTTACTTGCGCGTGCGCGACCCAGAGATAAAAGCCATTTTATTGAGTTTATTAGTTGCCATCTTTTTGTTGGCAGTGGCAAATTATCCACAAGAAGCCATTGTGCAATTACCAACAAGCATGGTTTTTCACGTCATGTTAGCAATTGTGGTGCGCATCAAAGATTTTGATGAACATTATGTGGAGATGGAAAGACTCTTAAAAGCACGCCGAGAGCTATAAAACAAAATTTTATTTGGTTCGCCACACTTGTCATTCCGAAGGAATCTAAGGAATCTAAGGAATCTAAGGAATCTTTCAAAACCGCAAGGATTCCTTCGGAATGACAAAAAACAATTGGTTATTTTTATCCTTTTGTTTCTTTTATGCTATGATTTAAATCAATTATAACTACTTTTGCCGACTCAATCCATACGAATACAACTTATTAAATAGTATTATAAAAAAAATATGAACCTATTTGCTTCTTTTACGGATTTACTGAGCATCTTATATCAAGGGCGCGATTTATTAGCGAAAATGTTTGGCGACCGAAAAGCGCATGCGTTTCCTTATGAGACTGCTTTGAAAGTAGTGAGAGAGCAGGAACATATTATAAATAAGTTATTGGGAAAGAATATTATTCTGAAAAATGGGTCTAATTTAATCATTAATGATGCTTATTTGACTTTTTTTGAACAAATATTTGAAGTCAATGAGGAAGTCAATACTTCTTATATTCATGAAAAAATTGATAAAATCAATCGAGATATTAAAGCCTATTTGGTAGCGCAGACGCAAGTTTCAAGGATGAAATACTTGAAAGAAGTCAAATCAACCTTACAAGTCGTTGAAAAAGTGATTTTTAAAAGTATTGTGGATTTAAATCGGAATATTCAAGATGTGTTTCAAACAGAACCGAATTATAAAATAAAAGTTTTAAAATTGAAACATTATGACGAAAAACTCACCGATTTGAGACAATTGATTCATCAAACAAGGCAATTGATTGACACCCATGAAATCTTATTTTTTAAAACCGTCATTGACCCTGATTTTCGGAAATTAGCGATTTTGACCAGTTTAAATGATTCAAGTCACGATTTAATTGCCACTCAAGAACAAATTATCCTCTACCTCAATCAATACAAATCAAGAAGTCTTTTCATAGATAAATTGCAGCAAATCAAGTACTTAAAGGATCAGCATGAGTTAGAAGATACAAAAAGAACCAATTTTCAAGATATTTTATCGCGGAATACCGATGTGTGGTTTGAGACACATCCACCCATTTCTTTCAAGTTGTCGCCCACACAATTGGAAGCGGAAGGTAGTTATAAAATGATTCAAAAAGTACATGTATTGATGAAATCCGCCCCAAAACGATTGTCAAAATCGGCGGGCAACCTTTCCAAATCCGAACTGGAAACCGAAAGTGAATTGACGGATCATATTAATTTAGTGGAAATTAATAATGCGTTTAAAGCGGCGGGCAATCATTTATTTGATTTTATTTTAAACTATCGTTTTCACCGCACCTTGGATTTGGGCGAACAAGTGACGATTTTTTGCCAAATGATTGCACTTTTTGATGCGGAATATGTATTTGACGAAAAAGAAAAAATATACGAAAATATAGAATATGTAGTTGTTTATCCCAAATAGTTCCAATTACAACAACCTCTTACAACAACGTTTGGAGGGTTTAAAACCCTCCAAACGTTTGATAATCAATATTTTATATTTATTTAAAATAACGATTATTTAAAAACAACTTATTATGTTAAATGTTCCAAAAGAAACGGGTGAAATCTTTGACAAATTGAGCAAAGGCGCGTTCATTAGTTCAAATGCGGTTGAACCGCGCATCCGAAAATTGTATGAAGTGATTACTAAAAATCAAGAAGCGTTATCCGACTATTTTGCGCATATTGACTTCATTCTTGAAACAGGAAACGAATATTATTTTTTTTCAAGGATTGAAGCCAAACAAAGTTTGGAAAACAAGATAAAATCGGCTTACAAATGGATTGATATATATGATTTTTTAATGGCGTATGACCTTTCTTTCGCGCCTGGTTTTCGGTTCATTGTGGCACAAATGGTGGCTTCGGTGGACACAAATGCCTTGTTGAAAAGCAAAATTGAAGGATTGCGCAAGCATATGATGCATGAAGATAAGTCGAAAGTGGCGATTGATACGGTGGTCGAATCCATGATTCGCAATTTGGAAAACAATGATTTCATTGAGTTGGAAAGCGACGTTTCTAAATCGTACAAAGTACTTGCTTCTTTTCAGTATTTGGAAAACCTTATTAACCTTATCACGATTCCTCAAGACGTTCAATATGAGATTCCTCAATAAAATTGTTTTTATCAACAGTGCATCCATCAAATATGATGAAATTATGTTAGATGGTAATGTACATCTCACTGGTACACAAGGTGTTGGGAAAAGTACGGTGTTGCGTGCGATTCTTTTTTTCTATAATGCCGACCCTGGAAAGTTGGGTATTTCGATTGGAAAAAAGAGTTATGCCGAATATTATTTTCCTTTTCCTGAGTCTTACATCATCTATGAGGTGGCAAAAGATGAAGGTTATTATTGTGTTGTGGCGTATAAATCGCAGAATCGGGTGTGTTTTCGGTTTATGGACACGCCGTATGAGAAGGATTTGTTTGTGCAGGCGGATGGGAAAGTGCCAAATCATTGGTCGGGTATCGCGGCGCAACTCAATATGAAGAAAGTTTTCTATTCCAATCGGCAAATTGATAGTTATCAAGATTATAAACATATCTTATATGGGGCGGAAAAGGGGCGGTCTGAATTGAAACGATTTGCTTTGTTGGAGAGTGATGCGTTTCAAAATATTCCAAGAACGATACAAAATGTTTTTTTAAATTCTAAATTGGAAGCAGAATTTATTAAACAAACCATTATTGCGTCTTTGGAAAATGATATAACCATCAGTTTACATAAGTATAAACTGCATTTGAAAGAGTTCCATGAGGTTTTTGAAGATATTAATCGGTTTAAAGACAAGGGTGCGACCAAACAAATGGAGGGGATTCAGGGAGCTTACACCTTGATTCGGCATTTGGAAAAGGAAAAAATCAAGTTGGCGAAGTCATTGAAAGCAGGAATGTTGTTGTTACAAGAGCAAGAACCGTTTTTAAAAGGGCAATTGGAAACGGGAAAATCAGAGGAAAATCGGTTATTATTGGCATTGCAAAGGCTTTTAGATGGTTTTTCGGAGGAACAACGATTGATTCGGGAACAAATTACGCGTTTTGTGAAGGATTTGGAAGAGTCTGCCAATCGGCAAAAGCGGTATGCGCATAAAAACATGCCTGAAATCATCAAAAAAGTGACACAAAAAGCGGATTTGGAGTTGGAAGCATTGCAGTTGACAGATGAAAAATCCGTTTTAACCGCTACTTTCAAGGATATTGAAGTGAAATATAAAGCCTTGTCGGATGAGTTGAAAAATCAATTGGACGCTTTTATCAATCAAAAAGATGCTGAAAAAACACGTTTTAAAGAAAGTTTGCTTGAATTGAAACAGGCAACTACGGAAGGTTTTGACCATTTAAAAGCAGTAGCCGCACAACAATTTGAACAAGAGCAAACCACAGCGCGAACACAATATGATGATAAATTAAAGAAAATAAATGATTTACGCATTAAGCAAAAAGATATTCAATATCAAATTTGGTTTGAAGCCGAACTTAAATCATTGGAAATAGCTTGGAAAGAACATCAAGCAACGTTGAAATCGGCGAATGATGTGATTGCAAAAGCCAATGTTGATATTGCAAAATTAGAAAAAGATTGGGAAAAAGAAGTCATTGGCTTTGAACGGTTGCGCACCGCAGAAAAGAAACAATGGGAAAACCAAATCCCGCCTTTGGAGGAGCAAATACGCAAAATAGTGAAAGATATTGACAATAGTAAAGATTCTTTTTACGATTGGTTGAATAATAACTGTGCGGATTGGACGCAGACGATTGGCAAAGTGGTGGATACCGAAGTGCTTTATAACACGGATTTAGTGCCACAAATGGCTGATAATCAAATGGTTAAGTCTTTTTATGGGATTGATTTAAATTTGGATGCCATTGAAAAACAGGTGGAAACGGTGGAAGATAAACGCCAAAAAATAGCAGATTTGGAAGGCAATATTAAACGGTATCAAGAGGAAATTGGGTTTATCGTGTTGCAATTGGGTGAAGATAAGGATAAATTAAAAAAGGCTTATCAACGAAAAATGAATATAGAGAAAAAGACGATTACAGAGCAAGAATATGAGTTGCAACAGGCGGTGACGAAGGAAAAAGAGGCAAAAAGTGCATTAGAAACCTTAAAAAGACGGGCGATTCAAGAAAAAAAGGTGGCGCAGGACGCGATTGAAGCTCATATTGCGCAAGCAAGGATGGCTGAAAAAGCAGCTGCAGCTGTTTTAGAACGAATCAAAGAAACCGTTCAACAACAATTGGCTGAAATAGATGCAGAAAAAAACGCAACTCTAAAAAGTGCAGAAAAAGCTCAAAATGAATTATTTATAACGATTGTGCAAGAAGTGCTTGCGAAAAGGCGTGAAAATGAAACGGCTTTGAAAGCATTGAAGTTGCGGCAACAGGCGGAACAATTGGATAAAGGCGCGGATACGAAACGCATTACAGAAATTGATGTGCGTTTGATTAAAATCAAAGAATTTTTGAATTTTATTGAAGATAATCGAGATTTAGTGGCAACGTATCGAAAGGATAAAGAAGATTATTTTGATAAAGAAACTACTTTTGAACATGGCAAAACCGATGCAGAAGCAAGATTGGCGCAGACTAAAGCGCAATATGAATTGCAAAAAAAATCCTTAGATGCCGCATTTAATATTGTAAAAACAGAAAATGACAAAATTGATACTGAGTTGAAAGAAATCCTTGAAGATAAAAAAACATTTGATAGATTCTGTAAATCAGATATTTATAAAGATATTGAGTCCATTTTTAACACTTATGAAGATGTGCCGACTACAGATAAAAAAGTAAGGGTTTTGATGGACGAATTGAAGGATACGGATGGGAAATTGGTACGCGAATTGGGCGAAATGAAGAAAACGATTCGCACTTTTTTAGATAAATTTAGTGAAAATAATATTTTTAAATTCAAGAAATATCTGCCAGATGATGCCACTGCTTTTTTAAATTTTGCACACGAATTGAATGAATTTGTCGCTGAAAATAAAATTGCACAATTTGAAGACCGTTCTAATGACCGCTTTTCAGATATTATTAAAACAATTGTGTTGGAAACAGGTAGTTTGATTACCAAAGAAGGTGAAGTGCAAACGGTGATTCGCAAAATTAACCACGATTTTGTGGATAGAAATTTTGCATTTGTCATCAAAAAGATTGAGTTACGCATTGTGGATAGTGAAGATGTGATTGTTGTTTTGCTCAAAGCGATTAAAAAATTCAATGATGAGCAAACTTCGATGAATAATGAACACAATTTGTTTGACAACAAAGACCCGCAAATGGCTCAAAAAATGAAAGAAGCGATTGGACTTGTCAAGCAATTTAACGAAGAAATCAAGAAAAGAGACCGTGATTTGAACCTTGCGGATTTTTTCAAATTAGAATTTAAAATCATAGAAAATGATAATGAAACGGCTTGGGTGGAGAAATTGTCGAATATTGGGTCGGAAGGAACGGATGTTTTGGTCAAAGCGATGTTGAATATCATGTTGTTGAATGTTTTCAAGGAGGAGGCTTCGCGCAAATTCAAAACCTTCAAATTGCATTGTATGATGGATGAAATTGGGAAATTGCACCCAAATAATGTGCGCGGCATCCTGCGTTTTGCCAATGATAGAAACATTTTGTTGATAAATGGTTCGCCAATGGCGCATGATTCCTTAGCGTATCGGCATATTTATCAATTGCGAAAAGATGAAAAAAGCATTACGAAAGCGAT
>JBDLWG010000572.1:0-15771 GCA_039804385.1 Bacteroidota bacterium | reverse complement strand
AAAGCATATGCACAATTGAAAGTGGGGAATCCATTGGATTCGCGCTATCATTTGGGTCCACTCATTGATAAAGATGCAGTGCGCCTTTATTTACTCACATTAGAAAAAGTTGTTGACCAAGGAGGTAACTTTTTAGTGGAAGGCGGCGTATTAACGGGAGATGGGTTTGAAAGCGGCTGTTATGTACGTCCGTGCATTGCGGAAGTCGAACCAAATCTGTCCATAATACAACACGAAACGTTTGCTCCTATACTTTACCTATTGAAATACAATGACTTAGAAGAAGCAATTGAGATTCAAAACAATGTTCCACAAGGTTTATCCTCCGCGATTATGACGGATAGTGTGCGCGAAGCAGAACGGTTTCTATCGGTGGCAGGCTCCGATTGCGGCATTGCCAATGTCAATATTGGCACGAGTGGTGCTGAAATTGGCGGTGCATTTGGCGGCGAAAAGGAAACAGGCGGCGGTCGAGAATCGGGTTCTGACGCTTGGAAAGCCTACATGCGCCGACAAACCAATACGATTAATTACGGACATCAATTGCCGTTAGCGCAAGGAATAAAATTTGATTTCTAACCTCTAAAAGATTGATTTGACCCATTAAATACATTATTATAATAATATAAGTAAGTATTTTGAATATAATCTTGTTAATAGGTTGTTAATCACTTGAAAGACGCGGGTTGTTCCTTAATTTTGCATTTAATTTTAGGGTTTGAATTAGGATTTTTAGGATTGTTAGGATAATTAGGATTGAAAATCCTAATTATCCTAACAATCCTAAAAATCCTAATTCAAAAACCTCCCAATACTGCAATTCTTTACCCAATACTCATTTTTTAGGATTTTTAGAACCAATTTACAAAATTATATTTTTTAAACAAAAGTTATTTTGAAATTATATTCTATTGTAAGACTATTTAATCATCAAAAATGTGTCGAAAAGAAGTGCCGACAGTCTAAACATAAAAAACGAAAAGGTTTTTGGGGCGATTCAAAAACTTACTGTCAAATGCAAAAAGTATGATTTTTTTTTGAAAACCTTAAAAGAACGGAGTAGAAAGTGAACAACAAAGTAGTCAATCGAGTGGTGATTTTTGGTGCATTGGCAATCGTTTTGGTGATTGCGATGCAGTCGTATTGGGTGATGAAGACTTGGGACATCAATGATAAGCAATTTGACCAGACGGTACAAATTGCGCTCCTCCATACGGCGCGGGATTTGGCTGTCATCCGCAAAAGTACCTTGCCTTCTGAAGATGTGGTGAAACGCCTGAGCAGTAATCAATATGCGGTGAATGTAAATACCCATATTGATGCCAACAATTTAAATTTTTATCTCCAACACCAACTCGAACAGGTCGGTTTGAAGGAGGATATGGAGTATGGCATCTACAACTGCTACACGGAGGAGATGGTTTATGGCAATTATGTAACGCATGTATCGAAATTGGATACAGCAAAATTGGATAAAAACCTGCCAAAATATGATAAATTTTTATACTATTTTGTGGTGCGTTTTCCCAATCGGACGAGTTATTTATTGGGCAATATGGGCTTGACTTTGGTGTTGACAGGGATTTTATTCATTACGATTTTATTTTTTATATTCTCGCTTGGGGTCATCATGCGGCAGAAACGATTGTCTGAATTGCAGAAAGATTTTATTAATAATATGACGCATGAATTTAAAACCCCGATTTCCA
Source organism: Bacteroidota bacterium (assembly GCA_039804385.1). Taxonomy (GTDB): domain Bacteria; phylum Bacteroidota; class Bacteroidia; order Chitinophagales; family Saprospiraceae; genus JAAFJT01. The sequence goes on along the minus strand of JBDLWG010000572.1, from coordinate 14,062 downwards.
CCATTGGTATTTCGGCGGATACTTTTCTGAGTCATCCTTTGGTGCGAAGCGACCCGCGCCTAACAAAATATGCCAAACTCATCCAAGAACAAAATAAACGATTGACTGCACAAGTCGAAAGGGTGTTGCAAATCACCCAAGTTGAGAAGGAATCCTTGCAATTGAATCGAGAAACCCTGTATTTGCACGACTTATTAGATACGGTATTGGCGAGTGTCAATGTGAAAATTGAGGAACAAAATGGATTGTTAGAAGAAATTTTTGATGCTGAAAATGATTTTATTGAGGCGGATAATTTGCATTTGACCAATATACTGCATAACTTGCTTGATAATGCGATGAAGTATTCCAGACCAGGCGTTCCACCCGAAATTACGGTCTCGACGGTGAATAAAGGTAATTTATTACAATTATCTATCATTGATAGAGGGATTGGGATTGATAGAAGCCATCAAAAAATGGTTTTTGAACGTTTTTACCGAGTGCCGACAGGCAATGTACACAATGTAAAAGGGTTTGGATTAGGCTTATATTATGTAAAAAATATATGTAAAGCGCATGGTTGGCAATTGCGCTTAGAAAGTGAACTCAATAAAGGAACCAGCATTATCATCGAAATGCCGAAATTGAAACAACCTGTTCCCTTAAAAGAAGCCGTTTTGGATATTTAAAATCCATATCTTGCAAAAAAAACGTGTTTCTTTTAAAAAAAAGTGTAATTTTGTGCAATTCGTAATTATTTAAAATTAACCATCACTCAAACAAAGTGGAGTCTAAAAAAGCGCATTTATTATATGTGGAGGATGACGAAAGCCTAAGTTTCGTAACTCGTGACCATTTAGAATTGCACGGGTATCGGCTGACGTATTGTGAAAACGGACGTAAAGCTATGAACGTCATTAAATCCCAAACGTTTGATTTGTGTATCTTGGATGTGATGTTGCCTGATTTAGATGGTTTTACTATCGGAGAGGAAATTCGCAAGTTCAATACGCAAGTCCCTATCATTTTCCTCACGGCAAAATCGCTTAAAGAGGACAAACTCAGGGGATTACGCTTGGGTGCGGATGATTATATAACCAAACCATTTAGTATTGAGGAGTTGATTTTGAAAATTGAAATTTTCTTAAAACGCTCTCAAGTAGGCATTTTGCCGGTGCAACCTATCTATTTGACGATTGGCAAATACCACTTAGATCATAAAAATTTGTCGCTCAAATACGACAGTACCAGTAAATCGTTGACGCAAAAAGAGGCGGATTTATTGAAAATGTTTATTGACAATAAAAATGAGGTGATTAAAAGGTCGGTGATTTTGGAAACGTTGTGGGGCGAAGACGATTATTTTTTAGGTCGGAGTTTGGACGTTTTCATTTCGCGGTTGCGCCGCTATTTGAAAGAGGATACGCGTATTAAAATTGAAAATATACATAGCGTTGGTTTTCGGATGAATGTGGATGCGACTCCTAAAACAATTTAAATTTTTACGCATCGCGTTCCAATTGTACGCTATCCATATCCTTAATTTTTTTTTTCTTTATGAAATTTTATGACGAAAAACGCTTGGTAGTCGGGAAATTTATTTCCCAGCTACCAAGCGTTTTTCGTCATAAAATTTGTAACGGGTATGTCGTAATTTAAACTAAATTCGCAATCAATTCTTTCATTTTTTCCAATTCATCCTTCATCCGCACCACGAGTTTTTGAATTTCATGCGAATACGCTTTGGAACCCAAAGTATTGATTTCGCGCCCAATTTCCTGCGTAATAAAATTCAACGTCCGTCCTTTGGAACCGCCGCCTTTTTCCGCCATTTGGTCTGAAAAATAGCGACAATGTTGTGCTAAACGAACTTTTTCTTCGGAAATATCTATTTTTTCCAAATAAAATAACACTTCTTGTTCAAAACGATTTTCATCAATATTCTCGCGCCCCATAAATTCATCCAAATTTTGTTTCAATCGCCCGCGCAATTTCGTCACCCGTTCTTGTTCAAACGGTTCTATCGCTTGCAAATTTTGCGCAATTTGTTCGATGCGTTCTTTGAGGTCGCGCTCCATTGATTCGCCTTCAATGCGGCGATATTTATTAAATTCGGTTACGGCATCTCGAACCGTCGTTTGTGCGATTTGCCATTCCGAGTCGGAAAGCGTTTCTGGTTCACCGCCGACAATGTTAGGCAAACGCAAAATCGCATGAATAAAATCGCCATCACTATTTTTCAAATGCAATTTATGCGAAAGCGTTCTCAATTCTTTGAGGTACTTTTCAAACAAATCGTGGTTAAAAACAAAATCATCTTCGCCCGACAAGGTTTTAAGGGTGATGGAAACATCCACTTTCCCGCGCTCCGTATGTTCGTTGAGGATGCGCCGCAAATCCAACTCTTTTTCCTTATACGAAGGCGGCATTTTGAACCGCACATCGGTCAATTTGCTATTGAGGGCGCGGATTTCAACCGTCAAAGTCTTGTCGCCAAAGGTTTTTGTAGCCCGGCCGTAGCCAGTCATAGATAATATCATAGTTATAAATTTCAATGCAAATATAATGTCTTTTTCAAGACGAATATGTTACTCATTATCAAACTGCAATCGCGCCAAATTGTTATATAAACCGTTTGGAATCGCCGATAAACTTTCATGAGTCCCCGTTTCGACGACTCTGCCGCCGTCAATCACACAAATTTTATCGACTTCCCGAATCGTCGCCAATCGGTGCGCAATAATAATACTTGTCCGCCCTTTCATCAACTCGTTCAAGGCTTCTTGCACCACTTTTTCGGATTCAGCATCTAAGGAACTCGTCGCTTCGTCTAACAATAAAATCGCAGGGTCGCGCAAAATCGCTCGCGCAATCGCAATCCGTTGTCGCTGACCGCCCGACAATTTAATGCCGCGCTCGCCCACAATCGTCATCAAACCTTCTGGAAAACTGCTGATAAATTCCCAAGAATTGCTTTTTTTCGCTGCTTCAATGATTTCGGCTTCGGTTGCATCGGGTTTTCCATAGCGAATATTATCACCAATCGTGCCACCAAATAGCAACACTTCTTGCGGTACAATCGCTAAATTAGAACGATAATTAGAAATTTCATAATCTTCAATCGATTGATTATCAATGGTTATTGTGCCGCCACCGCGTTCATAAAATTTTAATAATAATTGAACAACCGTCGATTTGCCCGCGCCGCTTGGCCCCACTAAAGCTACTTTTTGTCCTGCTTGAATGCTCAAATCCAAGCCTTTCAACACTTCCACATCCGTCCGAGTCGGATATCGAAACGTCACGCCTTTAAATTCAATATTGCCTTGTAAACGCTTTGTCGGTGTCGTACTTTGTCCTTTCAAAGGATTATCATTCAATAATAATTCATAATTTGAAAACTTCAAATCCACTTCTGAGGGCGTATTTAAAATCTCGCGAACGCGCTCTGTTGCGCCAATCGCACCCAAAATTTCAGAATAAAAATTGCTCAAACCCACAATTGCCGTTCCAATCACCATCGTATAAACAAAAAATGCAATCAAATCGCCCGCACTCATTTCGCCATTTTGAACCATCACCGCGCCGCGCCAAAGCACATAAAACATCGCGCCAAACAGTAAAACGACGATAAATGCCGCAAAAATGCCCCGCGCCCGTGCAAATTTCATGGAAATATCCACCGATTTGCGATTGACCTTGCTGTATCGCGCCGCTTCAAAGCCTTCATTCGTAAACGCCTTGACGGAATTGATAGCCGTAATCGTTTCATTTAAAATAATATTCGTTTCAGCGATTTGGTCTTGACGCTCTTTTGCCATTTTGCGAATGTACTTGCCGAAAAAAACCGCTCCAATCACGATAAACGGAAAGGTCAACAACATGATAATTGCCAAATGCGGAGTCGTCACCGCCAAAATCGAAATCCCAACCACCAAAATAATCACTTGGCGAATAAATTCGGCTAAGGTAACCGAAAAAACATTATACAACTTATCCACATCCGAGTTGATGCGGCTAATCAATTCCCCAATCCGACTTTTTTCAAAAAACGAAATCGGTAACGTGATGATTTTTTGATATAAATGATCTTTCAAATCCGCAATCCCGCGTTCACTCACTTCCGCAAAAAGCAAGACTCGACTGTATGAAATAATCCCTTGAACCGCCAATAACAAGGTCAAAAAAATGCCAATATCGCCCAAAGTAACATTTTGAATATACGTAGGCAATTGTTTTTGATTGCCTTGTGCAATATCCACCATCACCCCCGACAATTTCGGGAAAATCATAAACGAAAAAGTCGATAAAGATAACATGACCAAACCGCCCAAAATCGACCATTTATACGGGCGCACAAATTCAAAAATTTGGAGAGCTTCCCGAAAGGATTCTTTGGTAACTTTGGTTTTCGGCGCGTCATCTGCCACCCGCCATCTGCCTTGTGCCATTTTGTTTTAATTTAGAATATTTGGAAATAAACCACAAAGAAAATAAAAAGTGACGACAGTACACACTGTCGTCACCAATTACACCCTCTATTATGAAAAATCAAACTAATCTTTAATATCTTTAAGTGGATTTTACCCGTTTTCTTCGACTTCTTCCATGATATTGCGTTCATACAATTTGCCCAAATTGTCATATCGATGATTTATCTTATCTTTCAACTCCTTGCGTGCAAAGAAAATCCGACTTTTCACCGTCCCCAAAGGCAATTTTAAATCATCTGCAATCTCTTGATATTTATAACCTTGATAGTGCATCACAAACGGCACTTGAATACTCGCATCCAAAGCCTCCACCATGCCCGTCAATTCTTGCATCATAATATCGGATTCAGCTTGATTCGGAATCGAAACCATCGGAGAATTGATATAAAACTGATTATCCGTTGCATCCGTGATGGTATTTGCTTTGACTTTTTTACGATAATTATTGATGAAAATATTCTTCATAATCGTAAAAGTCCAAGCTTTGAAATTCGTTCCAATCCGAAACTTATCCCGATTGGTCATAGCACGAAACGCAGTTTCTTGAAACAAATCTTTTGCATCCTCCATATTTTTGGTCAGATTGTAGGCAAAAGCGTGTAACAAAGCACTCATTCCATCTAAACGGTTATTGAATTCGAGCGTTGACATCATGCGTAAGATTTATATAAAAAAAAATTCGGGTGATTTCCAACAAGTTTTTGTAGAACTTGTTTTGTCGAAGCAAAATTAAGTTAGAGTTAAACAAAATCCAAATTTTACTTCCACAATTTTTAAAAAAAATGACTAAAAAGTATTTTTTATTTTTGTTAAAATCATAAATCATTGATTATTAATCTTTTAATTTTTAAACCAATGATAGGAATCCCTTTTTACTTTCATTTTTTTTTGAAAATATTATAAACACAAAGACGTGTATAGAAAGCGAAACGTTGCTTCGTTTTGAATTAAAAAGGAAATATTAGATTTTATCAAAAAATAATTTCGGTAAAAACCGCTACCTTTTAAGGTAGATTTTAAAAAAAAGGATTACCTTTGCAGCGCGGAAGCTACCTTCGGGATGTCTAACCTGCAAGTCTGTGTCGGGAACCGACTCGGACGCTAACCAAAAATCAAGAAGAGCCGTTGGCATTAGCCGAGGCGTTGACTCTTGAAGCCGCTATTCCTTTAGGGTAGCGGTAGTTCACGTATAAATGATTATGATTGACTTTCAATCCCTTCGGGTAGGGATGGGCAGCATTGAGTTACCAAAGTGACATCCCAAAGGGATTGAAAAACAACTTTTGTTTTAAAAAAGTGCGGCAAGTTGCAACTTGCCGCACTTTGAGTGCGATTTCATGCCGTAAAGGATCGTTTTTTGTCACACACAGGCATTCAAACGGCTATTTCGTAAAAGGATTTTTTTTCGCTTCGATGCTCAACGTTGCATGTGGCACAGCGCGCAAACGGTCTTTGGGAATCAATTTCCCTGTTGCCCGACAAATGCCATACAATTTGTTTTGAATCCGAATCAACGCATTTTCCAAATGCTGAATGTATTTTTCTTGGCGCGCCGCCATAGAAGAAATCAATTCATTTTCACTCACCAAAGCCCCGTCATCCAACGCCTTGATTTTAGCATCAGGGTTCATAGACATGTCTCTTAATTGCGATGAATAAAAATTTAATTCATGTTGTGCTTTTTGAAGTTTATATTCGATGAGGGCGCGAAATTCGCTCAAATCATCTTCGTTGTAACGGCTGACGGCATTTTGTACCATATAACGCAAGTTTTAGTTGTGAACAAAAATGGTTCGTAAAGTTTTACACATATAAATAAAAATAATATTTATTTTACATGCAAGGTTAAACATTTGCAAATGTAATCATATTTACACAAATACGTAACCTTTTTTTTGTAAAAAATCAAAAAAAAAATCCCTTTTTTAAAAAAAAATTAGTTGGCACAATGTGTGAGTGGATTGGTAGGTTGGTTTGTTCTTAAGTTTTACTTCAAAGTTGTTACCGCGCTAATAACGCCGAAACTAAAATACAATTGTAAAACTAAAAAAAAAATTTTTTTGCGTTAAGATATTGATTTTTAACGTATTCGATAAATAGACATTCTGAAAATGAATTGAATCGCCCCATTTACAATGTCACAGAAAACGGTATTTTCAAAGCATGAAAACATTACGGCATCGTATTTGCAAAATGTTTTCCTGTACAAGTTAATCCACAGAGCTGTTTTACACCGTTCGATAACCAAAATGACTCCCTCCACCTTGATTTTTGGTTTCCGACCTTTCATTGTAAATCAATTTTTGATTTGAAGTCTCGACTATGCTGTCATGGCATGGGACTCCTTCCTATTGGTTTAACCAATTTTATTTTTAAAAAAGTTAAGAAAACAACAGGAAACAACGACAACACAATTTTTATCAAAATCATCTATGGATACTATGCGAAACTTATTATTCGATTGCAATTATTTAATCATCTTACAATACAACTTTACAATGAAAACGTTACGAATCTTACCAATTATTATTTGTTTTTTAACCTGTTTTTCCAATATTTTGACGGCTCAAGCACCACAATATATTGAAAAATATAAAACATTAGCTCAAAAAGAGATGTTGCGGTCAGGCGTTCCTGCCAGTATCATTTTGGGGCAGGCTGTCTTGGAATCTGCCGCAGGCACTTCCGATTTAGCCAAAAAAAGTCATAATCATTTTGGCATCAAAGCAGGTAGCAGTTGGAAAGGGCGCACCGTGCAAGCGCAAGATGATGACCCAACTCCATCCAATTTCCGCGCTTATGACAACGTAGAAGCGTCTTATCTTGACCACACAGACCACCTCAAAGAGTCGGGTAATTATGATAAATTGTTTAAATTGGGTAGCACCGATTATAAAGGGTGGGCAAATGGCTTGAAAGCGGGCGGTTATGCGACACGGGCAGATTATGCCGCAGCGTTGATTCGGGTGATTGAGGAAAATGATTTGAAAAAATATGATTTACCCAATTCTTTTTCGACAACTGGCAAAAAAACAAATGATTATATTGTCAATATGGGTGCAGACGCAACTATATCTGGAAACGAATCCACCAAAGGGGCGCAAAAAGCGAATACCAAAGGCGAAGTTTTTATTGAAGTGAAATGAAATTAGATAGTTTGAATTAGGATTTTTAGGATTAAATTAGGATTAAGGCAGGATGCAATCCTAATTTAATCCTAAAAATCCTAATTCAAACCGTATTGCATTAAAAGAGCCCCGCAGGGAATAAAACGCTCCAAATCGAACCCATTCCTTTCAAAAAGACCCAAAACAATCCTATCAGCAAGCCTAAAAGCATCCATCCGACGATAAATAAACTCCTGCCCGTACTCGGTGGATTGGGATTTTCCGTATAATATTGTCGCAAACGCTCCACATTTCGTCGATTTGCCTTGTTATAGACATCAAAAATATCGCCTGCAATCGGGATAGACCCAATCGTTGCATCCAATAAGAGATGCCCCGTCATGCTCAACAACATGCGCACGCTTACGCCGCGCCGCATCATCGCCACCACAATGAGGATGGAAATGCCGAGACTAATCCAATCGCCGACTCCCGGAATCAATCCGATGACGGCATCTACACCAAAGCGTGTGTTCAAACCTGGTATCGTAAAACGATTATCCAAAAGGCTCGAAAGTTGGTCTATCCAACCCAATTCGGGAATAATGGGTTCAGATGGACTCGTTTGATTTTTAGTTTGTGGCTCCATGCTGCAAAATTATCATGAATTGATTCCTTATTTACGGACTTCCGTGCAATGCCTGCGAAATAATCTTTTCTACAAATGTTATGGTGCTACGCACCTCAAAAGCTTACTTACTGCCTTCTGTGCAATGTCTGCGAAATAATAGTCCGACTTCATCATCATATTTTTCGGTGAAGCCATGTCGCAATGCTTTCGCAAAATCATTGCAACTCGCCGATTTATCGCCCATGCTCATCAAAAGCATCCCGCGATTGCGATACGCATACGCATTTTGCGGCAGTAATGCTACGGAACGATTCATATCTGCCAAAGCTGAATCGTATTCTTGCAAATTAAATTTGGCTAAACCGCGATTACTCAACGAAATAGCTTCATTAGGTTCGCTTGTAAGCACAATATTATATTGTTCAACGGCTTCTTGATATAAATTCATATTCATATACGCATAACCCATATCTGCCCGAATCGAAATATTTTTAGGGTCAATTTCCAAAATGCGTTTTAAAAACATCAAGGCTTCTGAACCGCGATTCATCCGATTGAGGATATTGCTGACATTGCTGAGGGTTGCCACAAAATTGCCATCTAACCGATAGGCTTCCAAATAATCCAAATACGCGCCTTGTAAATCATTGCGCATGGATTTGGCATTGCCGCGATTGTTGAAAACATAAATCCGCATCATCGTATCCTGACAATACCGCAATGCCATATTATAATCATTAATCGATTTTTCGGGTTCATTGATATTAAAAAAAAGAATAGCGCGAGATAGATACGCATCAAAAAATTGGGGCATTAACGCAATGGATTTATTATAATCCGATAAAGCTTTGTCGCCCTCATGAATCATCATATGAGCCTGTCCGCGATAGAAATAATACTTCGCTTCATCGGGCTGCATGCCAATAATTTGAGTGTATAACTGAATGGTTTTCAAATAGTTACCCTTACTGGATGCACTACTGGCTTGTTGCAACAAGGGGAGTACATTTTGGGTATTGGGCAGACTGTTTTGTGCCAAAAGGGCATTGTAAGCCATGGACAAAACCGCACACAAGGTGCTGAAAAAGGGTGCCTTCATTTTTAGGATGGAGTTTTTAAAACGTAGTACAAAGTATATTTTTAAACAGAACGCCTAATGTAGGATGAAGTTTTGTTTTTTGCAAATTTTGTTTTTAAAACTTGGATTTTTTAGATGCTGTTTCATTGGGGAGGAAAAGAAGGTTCCACTTTGGGGGCAATGGATATACGGATTCAACGGATTCAACGGATTGGTACGGATTTTTTTGAAAAAATTCGTACCAATCCGTTGAATCCGTTGAATCCGTACATCCATTGTCCAACAAAGTGGAACCCACCAATGAAACATCCCGATTGGTACGGATTTTTTTTACTTTTTGTGGGCTTTTTATCAATAATGCATTCAAAAAAGTATATCTTTGCGCGTCTTTTTTCAGGGAGAGACGTTCTATCATTATCTCAATCATATCAGAGATTTATTTACAATGGAAGTGATTCAAATTAGCGGTACGCCGCGCACTGCTTTGGGCAAAAAAGGCACGAAAGCAGACCGTAATAGCGGTGTTATCCCTTGCGTTTTATATGGTGGTAAAGAAAATGTGCACTTCACGACAACCGTGAAAGATGTCCGCCCCCTTATCTACACGCCTCAATTCAGGTTGGCGGAAGCGACGATTAACGGTAAAACGCACCGCGCTATCCTTAAATCCGTGCAATATCATCCTGCATCGGAAGCCATTTTGCACATTGACTTTTTGGAATTAACGCCGAATGTGCCAGTGAGTGTGGATGTGCCTATCACGTTGATTGGACAATCGCCAGGGGTGAAATTGGGTGGTAAATTGATTCAAAGCATGCGCCGTGTGAAGGTGAAATGTACGCCTGAATCAATGGTCGATCATTTGGATTTGAGCGTTTCCAATTTAGATTTGGGTCAAACCAATCGGGTGAAAAATATTATTGTGCCTGCGGGCGTAGAAGTGATGATGTCTCCAAGTATTCCTGTGGCGTTGGTGGAAATCCCGCGTGCCTTGCGGAGTGCGCAAGCAGAAGAGAAAAAAGGCAAAAAATAATTTTTTCTTTAAAATTAACAAGAACGTTTGGAGGGTTTCAAACCCTCCAAACGTTGTGTGTGTATCAAGTGGGTGCATTGTCAACAAACAATGCACCCACTTTTTTTTGCTCTTTTCAAAAAAAAACACAAATCTGCGAAACCTGCGGAAAAAAAGTATTATTTCGCTGCGCCACCGCGCAATTTAGCAATTTCTTCGCGCAATTTAGCAATTCGATTTTCTGGACTTGGGTGTGAACTCGAAAATTCGGATTGCCGATTATTGCCCATTGCCGCTTTCAAAACCTCCATCACTTTGATCATCCCTTCAGGGTCATAGCCCGATTGAATCGCATATTTTACGCCCCACTTATCGGATTCCAATTCATCTTCGCGCCCGTGTTTCATATTAATCATATTGCCCACCATTTGCGCAATTTGGGCGCCTGACATGCCTGTTCCGTCTGAAGTTGCCGCCGTCACTGCGCCAATCAAACCTTGGGTCAACTCTTGTTTCGCCAAATGTTCTGCCGAGTGCCGCCCGATGACGTGTCCAATCTCGTGTCCTAAAACGCCTGCAACTTGGTCTTCAAATTTGTCTTTATCCAACCGCGCCAACAAACCTTCCGTAATAAAAATCTGTCCACCCGGCAACGCAAACGCGTTAATCGTTTGTTTATCCGCTAAAACATGGAATTGAAAATGGTTTTTGTAAGGCGAATTGGCAGCTTCTGTCTTGGAAACCAATTTTTGACCCACTGCTTGCACGAATTGCAACAAGGCAGGATCCTGCGTTTCGCCGCCCATTTCTGCTGCCATTTGCGGGGCAGACTGCAAGCCCATCGCAATTTCTTGTGCCGCACTCAGGCTCACCTTTTGTTTTTCGCCTGTTATCGGGTTGATAGACGTTTTGGAAAGATAGGAAAAATAGGCAAAAGCAGCCATTGCCAAACCTATCATCAACCGAACTTTTAAACTGTTATTCATTGTAAATCAATGGAAATTGGTGATGTAATGTGATAGTTCTCTAAAAATCGCCTCCAAAATACAAAAGAATCTTTTTTCAAACTACATTTCTACACAAATCTGCCAATTTATTGTATTTTTGCCCAAAAATGACCCTAATCGGGCTTGTAACCGACTACGAAGTTGGTTACAAGCCCCTCATTATTTCATCTCACACCATGCTTAGTAAAACTTGGTTACTCATCGCAAATCCGACTTCTGGCGGCGGTAAATTTCGCCAAAATCGCGCCCAAATCGAACAAATACTTCAGGACTTGAACCTCTCCTACGTCCTTCGCGTGACCGAAAAAGGCGGAGATGCAACCCGATTTGCGACTGAAGGCATTGCCGCAGGACATCGCAAAATCATTGCTATGGGTGGTGACGGTACTGGAAATGAGGTGATTAATGGTATTTTTAAACAAAAAATCGTCCCAACAACTGAAATTATTTACACGCTTTTGCCAGTCGGCACTGGAAACGATTGGGCGCGTAATTGGAAATTGCCTAAAAATATACGCCTTTTTTTTCAAATGATTCAACGTGAAAAAACAGCTTGGCAAGATATTGGCGTAATTCGATATTCAAAACAAAATGATAATCAAGGTGTTGTATCGGAACATTTTTTTGCAAATGCAGGCGGCGCAGGTTATGATGCCGAAGTAGTCCATTCGGTGGAGTTTTCTAAACGCTTGATTTCCAAAAAGTTTTCTTATTTTTGGCATATTTTGAAGTGCTTAAATCAATATAAAGCGTCCAAAGTGCGTGTCACCTTTGACGGTGAAACGGTTATAGATAAATTCTATACCATCAATTTCGGCATTCATCGATGCAGTGGTGCAGGCATGCAGCTTACGCCTCATGCGATTGCAGATGATGGTTTGTTAGCCTTGACCTTGATTCGGGATTTGCCGCGCCTCCGTGTTTTGGCACATGCGCCCAAATTATATTTGGGTACAGTGGCTAAAATCAAACCTTATACAACTTTGCACCAAGTAAAAACGATTCAAATCGAAAGTCTTGATGCACCGATGCGCGTCGAAACAGATGGGGAGTTTTTAGGGCAAACGCCTATTGAAATTACGATTCTACAAAAAGCACTTAAAATTATTATACTTTAATATTTGATAAACAAACATTTATAAATATAAACTTTAATTATTTTGAAAGCAAAAAGAGGGGAAAAGATTGTAATGATACTACTTGGTTGGGGCGCGTTTTGCTGCGTTTACCAAGTTCATTTCTTTATTTTTAAATGGTGGGCGCATTATGCCATGCAATTCACCTTAGGTTATTGGTTATTAGGGCTTGTTTTTTTATGCCTAAACCGAGAACGACTCATGCTTTATACGTTCGGCGTAGCGGCACTGTTATGTGTGTCCTTGAAATTCATGTCCAATGTAGGCATCGAATACCCAACGAAAACAAACGCACCCACTTTAAAAATAGCGCATTTCAACCTTAGTTATATCGAAGAGGTGCCTCCCTTTTTACAGACTTTGCGCCAAATCAATGCGGATTTAATCTCTGTACAGGAAACAAATCCTGTTTGGAATAAGATTTTTCGAGATTCGTTGCGCCGCGCTTATCCGTATAAATGCGTTGTGGAAAGCTTGGATTTGTACAGCTCTGGCATCTATTCCAAATATCCTTTTGTGAAATGTGATACCTTTTATTCGGGATGCATTCCCAATATTGTGGTGCAGGTTAGAGATACCCAATATTCTAAACAAAATATTTATATTGTATCCAGTTATATCGCGCCGCCTGTGTATTCATCGGCTTACCAAGATATGCAGACCCAATTGAAAGACATTTCATCATACATTGAAAATTTAAAAGGTGCTATAATTACAGTGGGTGATTATAACATCCCGCCCACTTTTACTGAATTAGCTTTTTTTCGTTATTCTGCAAAATTGAATGATAGTCGGCGCGGTTATCGCCCGATTCACAGTGATGGGCATATTTCGTTATTGGAAGTGCCTATGGATCACTTATTTTATTCTTATCATTTTCAATGTATTGATTTTCAAACAATTAACGGTATCAAAGGAGAACGATTAGGTATCTCTGGGATTTATCAATTTATGCAAGATTCTATCTATGCTGGAAAAAAGAATTAAAAGTTTTGGCTATGCGATACAAGGTATGCGCATCCTTTTTGCAACGCAGGTGAATGCTCAAATCCACCTTTTGGCGTTAGTGGTGGTTACGGGAGCAGGTTTTTGGTGGCAGGTAAGTCGGTTAGAATGGTGTATTTTGTTGCTGACCTTTGGCGCAGTGTTGATGGCGGAAGCCATGAATACGGCTCTTGAATTTTTAACCGATTTGGTCTCGCCCGAATATCATCCGTTGGCGGGCAAGGCAAAAGATGTGGCTGCGGGGGCGGTTTTGTTGATGGCGATGGCGGCAATCGGAGTTGGTTTATTGATATTTTTGCCTAAATGGATAGACTTTAAATAGGTAAAGTACGTTTAATGGGTGAAAATCCAATATCCTAAGTAGTTAAATTGAAAGAATCGACAACAACGTTTGGAGGGTTTGAAACCCTCCAAACGTTATATTATATTGAAAATCAACCTTTTAGTAGGGATGCTTCTTTGTCGATTTTTTTAATTTTAACGACTTACTTAAATTAAAATATGAACCAATCCATCCTTTGGGCAACGATTCTAATGGGCTTGACGCAACAACAAGTGTGCGCACAAGCGCAACTCGGTTTGCGTACCGACAATTATGCAGGCATTCACAG
>JBDLWG010000571.1:0-3082 GCA_039804385.1 Bacteroidota bacterium | reverse complement strand
GCAGCTGATTTAACTTGTAAAGGAAGAGCCGCTTTGGGCAAAACCTTTCGGATTGGGCATTTATTGCAAGATATTGGTACGCAAAAAGCGAATTTTGTAGGGGTCATCGCAACCGAAGATTCAACTCAATTAATCCTTTCGGGATATAATGCGGCAGTTGGTTTTCGGAAAAATGGGGTGGATGTGCCGACGAATGGCGCGGATACGATGTGGTTACAAAAAGGAGAATGTTTGGTTTATTCGCAATATTTGACGAATAGTGCCGCAAGTCAGCCTCCAAATGGTCTTATGGGTGCGTTATTGACGAGTTCCAAACCGATTGCGGTAAATGTAGGTTCATGGTGTGGTGCGCCTGTGACTTCGGGCGATAAAGATGTTGGTATGGACCAAATTGTTCCCTTTGAAAATGTTGGCAAAGAATATATTTTATCTCGTGGAAACGGTTCGCCGACGTTGGAACGTCCGATTATCGTCGCGCATCGGAATAATACGCAAATTAAAATTAATGGCAATGCCGTTGCTGTCGTGACTTTGAATGCAGGACAATATTACGCCGTACCGACAAGTAGTTTTACAACGAATCATAATTTGCATATCAAAAGTTCGCAACCGATTTACGTGTATCAAAACGTAGGAGGCGCACCTGCTGGCACTTCCAATGAATTTAGAACCGCAGGTTTGATATTTGTGCCACCGATTAGTTGCGCGATTCCGAACGGCATTGACAATATTATTGAACCCAATGCGATTGGTACGATGCTTTTTGACGGCGGTGTAATGTTGACAGCGATGAAAGATTCGGCGGTTCAAGTTTTGATAGATGGCGTTCCTGCGAATATTGGTGCGCCGCAGCCCGTTCAAGGCAATCCTGATTTTGTGACGTATCGGCAATTGACCCTTTTTAGTTTGACGAGACGCGTTGGTAAGATTAGCGTTAAAGCGGCAGGTGCGGTTCAAGTTGCGATGTATGGGCAGAATAATGCAGCAAGTTTTGCGGCATTTTATTCTGGTTTTAGCAAAACGGTTGAACCCAGTATTGAATTAGTGAATATTGGAGATGGCGTTTGCCCTGATACGCTTGTTGCGCGAGGGCGTTTTGACGGGGTTCAATGGATGTATGAAGATTCGATTGTGAAATTTGGGAAAGATACAACTTTAATTATCTCCGCGCCTGGACGCTATATTGCATCGGGTTATTTGGGCGTTTGCCGCCAAGATGAAACGGCAACGGATACGTTAGATATTGATTTTAAATCACCTGTGTTTCCGCATTCGACGCGACAACCTGCTTGTTTTGGCGATGCGAATGGACAGATTCAATTTGGGAAACCGTCGGGAGGATTCCCGCCATACCAATATTCAGTGGATAATGGGCGAACTTTTTCACAAAATACGTTGTACAATCAAATTAAAGCAGGGAATTATAAATTGGTCGTGCGGGATTCGGTCGGTTGTTATAATCGCCCTTTGACGATAACAGTCGGGCAACCTGCACAATTGAAAGTGCAAATAAGACCGTACAGTTCTTATCCGGGCGTGTTGAAAGTGGGACAATCTTTACAAATGCAAGGGATTCCGAATCGAAAAGTGGTTCGAACGGTTTGGAATCCGCGAGATACGGCAACGTGTACGAATTGTTTATTTCATACGATTCACCCGATTCAAACGACTTTTGTGCAATTAACCGTGACCGATTCGGCAGGTTGTGTTGCGTTAGATACGTTTACGGTGTTTGTTGAACCCAATGTTTACGCGCCGAATGTCATTTACCCCGAATCGCAAAACGTTGGTAATAAATCATTTACGTTATTTAGCCGAGAGAATTTGCCAATTCGTCACTTAGCAATTTATGATAGATGGGGTGAACACGTCTTTAACGCGACCGATATAAGGACCAATCAATTGGAACAAGGTTGGGATGGAACGTTTAAAGGTAGGAAAGTGGAAGTAGGTGTTTATGTATTTTTTGCGGAAGTAGAAGTGCTTCCAGGACGAATTGAGTTCATAACAGGAGATATTACCGTACTTCATTAATCTTTTTTGCCACGAATTACACGAATTTCCACTAAATTCGTGCTAAATTAGTGTAATTCGTGGCGAATTAGAAGTTATTTTTTTAAAATCCAACAATCTTTACCAAACTTATCCAGAACTTGTTGGAGTGATTTTGCCAAATCTTCGGCATCGTTATAACCCATCTGACAACCAAAAATGACTTTATTATTTCGTTTGCCAACATACGTTTTATAACCTAATTGTTGCAACTGTTGCAAAATACCTTCACCACCTATCGCCGTTTTATAAGCCGCGACGATGATAATAGACTTCTTCAACTTCGGAGAAGGCACTTCGATAACGCCTTTTTGTGCTTCTGCGGTTGGGAATTGATGTTCAGAAGCGATCGTAGTGCGTTTAGCAGGCGTTTCGGGCTGAACGACCTCTGGCACAATCGCATCCGAACCACCTTGACCAACAATCGGTGGTGTTTTAGCAACCCCTTTTGGAGCCGTCACTGGACGTGAAACCGTTGGCGGAACCGCTTGTTTGTTATCACGCGTCACATAAATCGTCCCCGAGACACCTAACAACGCCGCAACCACCAAACTGGGCATAAAATCATTGAAAGTCAATGGTTTCCACCAAGCGGTCGGTTTTGTTGGAATTGGCGCAGGCACACCGACCGTTTCAACCGAAGGCGGTAATTGCTTTTCAGGCGCGACTGGAATCGGATTAGATTTAGAAGGCATTTCTGCTTCCGTGATGTGCAGCGATTCCAAATTTTGTCGGTCTGGGTCCCGTTCTAACTCTTTAGAAGGCTTACCTTGCGTAGCAGATGGATGTGAATTATCCGTATCCGAAACCGACCGCGCAGGCGGATAAACGCCTTGAGAAGAACTCTGAGTGCGCGTAACAGGTTGATAATCAACGGATTTCAACCCAAAAGAATCAGGATTAAAGTTGGTGTTCTCTGGTACAAATTGAAGTTTTTTGCTGTAATCACGATATAACCGCCCCACTTGGTCGAAAGTGACCAATTCGTGCATATTAAGGGCTGCTTCGGTCTGGCTGACGAACTCAGCGA
>JBDLWG010000570.1:0-5238 GCA_039804385.1 Bacteroidota bacterium | reverse complement strand
TCACTTTCAGTTGCCGCACCTGCCCAGAATTTATACCAACGATGTTCATTTGCTTTTTGATTTAGAAACGCCACTTCTGTTGGAAATAAGAATTTTAATAATTCAACTGAAACGGTTGCCAATGCCGCATCTTCCGACGGATAAGCATAGACATCCGCTTTTGCAATCAGAGGTTGAATCGTTGCATCGTTTTTATAAGGTGTTGAACGCTTATACTGAGATTTCAATTTATACGCAGCAACTAACGCATCATATTGACCCACAGTCACATACGCATAAGCACGCGCTGCATACGGCGGATTTGCAAAGGGAAAAGTGGGATACGCAAATGGATTGGTTTGGTCAGGAACGGGATAAGTTCCATCGACTTTATCCTGCGGCGCAAGATTGTATTTGGCAACCAAACCGCGCATAATCTGATTCCAACGCAACGTGCCGCCCGCACTCCAATATTGAATCGCGGCTTTTTGGTCTGCCGTTAAGTTGGCAATTGTTGTTTTTACTTTTTGCAATTCGGCTTGATACGCCACTGAATTGCTTGCATCTGGCGCGGGAATTTGAACATCCGTCACCACCGCCAACGTAATCGGTTTCCAATTACCTGCATTCGTATCTAATTGATTTGGAATCAGTTCCGTCCAATCCGAGCCGATTTCTGTAATTTCTTTATTACAAGCGACGAAAAGGCTGAATGATAATACTGAGAATATAAATAATTTATTATAATTTTTCATTTTATTTAAATCATTGATTGTTAAAAAATAATAGATAATCTATTTTTGAATAAGTTTCGGAAACTTTCCAAGTTTCCGAAACTTAGGCGTGAACTTAATGAATTAGGATTTTTAGGATTATTAAGATTCAGTTAGGATTTTTTATAAAAAAATCCTAACTGAATCTTAATAATCCTAAAAATCCTAATTCAAAGGCTCATAAAATTTTTTGTTTTTAAAATCAAAAGCGATAAACGCCCCAATTTGCGCTGTCAATGCCTGACCGACGTTCTTTCCATCTAACGTGTACGACAGGTTAGCCACTAAATGTAAATCTTTTAAGGGTTTAATTCTATAATGTGTTATTACACCGATTCGAGTTGCATCCATTTTATTGGAAGGAAACATCATATCATTTCTACGAATATCAAATCCGCCATGAGTCGTCATTTGTTCTGCAATCCCTTCAATACCAAAACGATACGTATAATAACCAGCCCTCAATGAATAATGCGTTTGGTCTGCCATAGCCACTTCATTAGAATTGACCACTTGGGTTGTAAAATAATGGGTCGCATCAATTTTGATATTGCTGCGAGCGATATAACCACCTTGTGCCGTCGCAGTCCAACCTTTTGGATGCAAATAATGTAGAATGGCACGTCCAACAAGTGCTTTGCACTGATTGCCAATCGCCATCGGATGTCCTGCAACATAATTGTTGGAAGGCAAGGTTCCACTCAATGTGCCAATTAATTCAAAATCATTGATTTTCAAGGCTTTATATTTTAAACCAATCGTCATATCTTGAAATCCTGACCAACCTGACATCACACCCGCACTCGCACTCGTGCGCACATAAGGAAGCATGGCAATAACATTTAATTTATTAGTAATGCCATAATTCACCATTGGCACCATCGCTTGCATTTTCATCATACCCATATTTTGATTGATTCGTTTGGTTGTGCCTTCCCAATACGTATCAAATTGGTCTTGCACGAGCAATACGCCGCCACAAATCGTCTTGCTTGGCATTAAAATACCATCTGTAAAATTTTGTGCATGGGCTAACACTGTTGACAAACTGAGTGCGAAAAAAAGGTTGGTTTTAATTAAATTAAAATTTTTCATAATATTTAATAAATTGATATTAAAATAAACGGTTTGCAAAATTAAATAAATCACAGTGATACAAATCAATATATGAATACTGAATCGTAGCGTAATTTGTAAATAAATCAAGACAAGGTAAACGCAAAGCATCATTCTACAAAACATTGAAAAACAACATTTTATAAAATTATTCAGTCTTACAGAAATCCTTTTTTTACCATCCTATGCTGTAAAAAGGGACAATTCGGGCGGTGGAGCAACCATAGAAAGGGAAATATCCATCCAAAAAGCATCGTTTTGAGTTGAGATACGCTTTTTTTCGAGTGGAATCGGAACGATTTGATATTGAATATCACCAAGTATGATATGGTCAATCATACCATTTTTTAAAAAATCTTTTAGGGCACTTTTCAACGGATTTTTAGAGGAAGGAACTGTTTTAGCTAAAACATTTTGTTCGATATAATCCTTGAAAGCGGCGGTTAATTCATCTTGTTTGACATTATTGAGCAAATAAATTTCCAATGTATCATGATGAATGCGTTTTTTTGCTAAATGGTACGTTTTACCTTCTATGGTAAATTGTTCATCTGGAAAATCAAAATCGGTATCAGCCACATGTACATAAGTAGAAGCCAATACTTTCACGATTTTAAAGGCTTCTTCGGGCATATCTTGCAAGACCATACGTTTTGCCTGCTCCTGTTCATAAGCGAAGAGGGCAAAATATCCAACTACATTAAAAAGTAGTATCGATAACAGTAATATGGATGCTATTTTTTTCAACAAGATTTACAATTTTTCATACAACGAGGCAAATCTATTGTAAAATTTGAATACACAGTTCATTTTTGCAAAAAAAAAATAATTTTTTTTGCAAAAACGCCCTTTTGCGAAAAAAGGCAATAATTTTGCATTTCTATTCTCGTAATTCCAATAGAACAATTGACTTTTAAGGTAAAAAACAAACTATAACAATCATTTTATTGAACAAACAATCTATTTAGAACCAATTCTAACCTATTTATTATGAAAAATCAATTTCGCTATCTGA
This sequence comes from Bacteroidota bacterium, assembly GCA_039804385.1. Lineage (GTDB taxonomy): Bacteria > Bacteroidota > Bacteroidia > Chitinophagales > Saprospiraceae > JAAFJT01. The sequence goes on along the minus strand of JBDLWG010000570.1, from coordinate 2,355 downwards.
CCCTTGCTTTGGGGTTAGCCCTCTTTTCGACGGCTTGTAAAGATAATCAAGATGTAGCACCCACAAATCTGAAAGCCGTTAAAGATTTTGACGCAACAGTCGTGCAGAAATGGAACAATTTGTTTTTATTAATCGAGCGCAATGCAGCAGGTTATCGCCCTTGTCCTGCGGCGCGGGCTTTGGGATATATGGGTTTATCGGCATATGAAAGTTGTGCTGCTGCCATGACGGAACATAAATCGATTGCGGCTTTGTATCCGACTTTGCGCATTCCTCCAGTAGAAGCGGGCAAAGCCTATCAATGGGATTTGGTCGTTCATTCGAGTTATGCGACTTTGTTTAAAAAGTTTTTTACCAATGTGCATCCCAATGATATGTTTATTATCGCAGCATTGGAAACGAATGTGGAAGATGAATTGCGCATCAGTGCGCCTACGAAAGAAATCGCAGACCGTTCTGTTGCCTATGGGCGGCAAGTTGCGGAGGCGGTTTATGCGTTTTCGGCAACGGATAGATTTTCGCATAATATGTATTTAGCACCCACAGACCCCAATTACATCGTGCCTATTGGCGCAGGTTTGTGGAAAAAAACAAATCCCAACCTGACAATTCAACATCCAATGTTTCCATTTTGGGGTCAGGTACGGACATTTGCCATCAAAGAAACGGACAAAGCAGCGCGTCCACCTTTGGCGTATTCGGAAGACCGAAATTCGCCTTACTATACGCAAATGTTGGAAGTCTATAGCAATACTTCACCGCAAACCATTGATAATAAATGGATTGCAGAATTTTGGAGTGATGATGTTCTTGGATTCACGTTTTCACCTTCTGCGAGATGGATAGCCATTTTGTATCAAGTGATGGAAAAAGAAAAACCGAATTTGGAAATTGCCGTGTTAGGCGCGGCAAAAGTGGGTTTGGCGTTGAATGATGCTGCGGTGGCGTGTTGGCATTCCAAATATTTGTATAATACAGAACGCCCGATTAGTTACATTCAAAAAGTAATTAATCCGAATTGGAGTTTAAATGGATTGACGACCAATAATTTTTTAACGACTACACCGCCTTTTCCAGCGTATCCGTCTGGACATTCAACGTTTGGCGCGGCGGCAGCGGAAGCCTTAGTGAGTATTTTTGGTAGTGCGTACAAATTGACTGATAAATGTCATGAAGGCAGAGCGGATTTTGTAGGCAGTGCGCCGCGTACTTTTGAATCGTTTTACGATATGGCAGCTGAAAATGCCTATTCCCGAATCCCTTTGGGAGTGCATATACGGCAAGATTGTGAGGAAGGCTTGCGTTTGGGGAGTGTCTGCGGGCGGCGCGTGAATCAATTGCCGTTTAACAAATAAGAATTATTTGAATTAAGTATTTGGTTACAACCTTTGGAGGGTTTTAAACCCTCCAAAGGTTTGATAATCAATTATTTATAAAAATCACTTCCATTTAAATAATGGAGTGGAAAATAAATTTCTTGATTACGAACGATTTCGATTCAGCTAAAAAATCAAATTTTTAAGGGTATCGAAAATGTAATATGAAAAAAATCAATTTAACTATTTTAGGCTTAAATTCACTTGTTTTAAATTCAAACGAACTACCATTTAGAAATTATTGTTAATTTCGCACCTTCTTTTTAATATTTTACTAATTAATTATCAAACTTATGGAAGAGATTGCGAAACTCTCGCAAGGTCAAACCGAATTGATTCATGCAGTCGATACGGTTTGGGTGGCAATTTGTGCTGCATTGATTTTTCAAATGGAAGGCGGTTTTGCCTTATTGGAAGCTGGTTTTGTGCGTTCCAAAAATACCATCAGTATCATTGCCAAAGTCATTATCGACATCATTTTTGGTGGGATTGCGTTTTATGCAATCGGTTTTGGGGTTGCTTATGGCAAATCCAATGGTTTTTGGGCATTTGGCACAGGTATTTTAACAGGCGATTTGGGTCTTGGCTTGACCATTCCGAACGCCCTTTTTTGGTTTATGCAATTGGGTTTTTGTGTCGCAGCTATCTCGATTGTATCTGGAGCGATGGCAGAACGCATGAAAATCTGGTCTTATGCCCTTTTCGTCATGATTTTTTGCGCTGTTTTGTACCCTTTGGCAGCCAATTGGGTTTGGAATCCAGATGGCTGGTTGGCAAAAAAAGGATTTAATGACTTTGCCGGGTCTGCTGCGGTACATGCGATGGGTGGTTTTGCAGCTTTGGCAGGCGCAATGGTTTTGGGCCCCCGTCTCGGCAAATACAATGTAGATGGTTCTATCAATCCGATTCCCGGACATAATTTGCCTTTGGCGGCGGTTGGCGCGTTCATTTTGTGGTTTGGTTGGTTCGGATTCAATCC
>JBDLWG010000569.1:0-4670 GCA_039804385.1 Bacteroidota bacterium | reverse complement strand
ATAAAAAACGGCATCCGTTTCCAAAACGAATGCCGTTGTCTTTATCAATCAATCTTTTATAATTATAATTAATTATTCATTCGTACTCGCTTCTTCCGTTTTATCGGGCATGGTTCGAGTGGTATTATTGCGTCGAGCGTCTTGCGCCATTTTGTGTTGTCGCCAAGCTTCGTCGTCGGCTTCATACGCTTTGATGATTTCCTTCACCAAGCGATGCCGCACCACATCCTCTGCCGACAAAAACACTTGTGCAATCCCATCCACATTTTTCAAAATATCCAACGATTGCACCAAGCCAGACTGAATATTGCGCGGCAAATCGATTTGAGACAAATCGCCCGTCACCACACATTTAGCTGTTGGTCCGAGCCGCGTTAAGAACATTTTCATCTGTTGCGGAGTCGCATTTTGCGCTTCGTCGAGGATGACAAACGCATCATTCAACGTCCGACCGCGCATGAACGCTAACGGCGCAACTTCAATCGTACGACTCGTCATCATTTGCGTGAGTTTATCAGCAGGAAACATATCGTCCAGCGCGTCGTATAACGGGCGCAAATACGGGTCAATTTTCTCCTTCAAATCTCCGGGCAAGAAACCCAAATTTTCACCAGCTTCCACTGCGGGGCGCGTCAAAATAATTTTTTTCACAATTTTGTGCTTCAACGCCCGTACTGCCATCGCAACCGCCGTATAGGTTTTGCCCGTTCCTGCGGGACCGAGCGCAAACACAATATCATGTTGGTCAATGGCTTCGACGAGTTTGCGTTGATTGCGGGTTTTCGCCTTGATGGGTGCGCCATCGCGTCCATAGACGATAGTAGCATTACTTTCGCCTGCGGGCAGCCGCACTTCATACGGGTTTTCGCCTTTCAACAGGTCCGTCACGGTTTGAGAAGACAATTCTTTATGGTCTTTGAGCATCCGCACCATCATTTCCATAGTGGCTTTGGCGGTCTGCGCATCGCTTTTGGCTCCTGCGATTTTCAAATTATTACCCCGAGACGTAATCGTCAAATCGGGAAACGCCTTGCGGACAAGGTTCAATTTGGAGTTATTTTCACCGTAAAGGGCTAACAAATCAACTCCATCAATGGTCAAAATGATTTCGCTCAAACTTTTTTGAATTTTTTGGTTGAACTTTTGATGTTTAATGGTTAAACAATGCGTACAAGGTTATCCAATGTGGAGCGAATTGGAACGCAGATGACACAGATAGAGCGGATTTTCACGGATTTTTTTAATTGGATTTTTTTTGATTCAAAAAAATCCGTGAAAATCCGCCCTATCCGTGTTATCCGCGTTCCAATTGTATCTTGATTGGCTCATACATTTTAAAAAACAATCATGGCACAGCCCTCCTTTGTGTATTTCTATTGTTAAATATGTGATGAAAAGCAAAATTTTTTTTCATAAAAGCATCTTTAAATGTAATGAAGTCTTATTTTTGTGTAAAATAAAGAAAAAGATAGGAGAAATGCAAATTTTTTTATACAAATTTTTAAAAAAAATATAAAATTAAGCGAACTTGTGAATGGAATTTGTAAAGGGTAAAAAGTTTAAAATCAGTTTTTTAAGTGTAATTCCACCAATAATTGTTTCATCTCAATTCCCAAATTACTTTTGATGACTATTGTAACGATGACGACAGATTTTGGTGACAAGGACTATTATGTGCCGAGCATCAAAGGGGCGATGCTGACTCGTCACCGCCAACTCAATTTGATAGATATTACGCATCAGATTAAAAAACATGATATTGTGGAAGCGGCGTTTACGCTGAAAAATTGTTGGCATTACTTCCCAGAAGGCACGATTCATGTTATCAGCGTCAATAATATGGGTGGAGACCGCAACCGTTTTTTAGTAACGGCTTATAAAAATCATTACTTTATCGTGCCAGATAATGGGTTATTATCGTTGATATTTCCGACGTTGCCGCAAGTGGCGTATGAATTGCCGTTTTCGGGTTTGAGCATTGAGCCGATACGGGATGTATTGGCGCATGCGGTGGGGCATCTTGTCAAAGGCAATCCGATTGAAACAGTGGGCAAACCTGCGGGTGAAATTTTACAACGCCTTATGTTTCAACCCGTTACGTCGCAAACGCAGATTCGCGGAAGTGTCATTCATATTGATGATTATGGAAATGTGGTTTTGAATATAACCCGTTCACTATTTGAGCGCGTGGGCAAAAATCGAGCGTTTAAACTCTTTTTCAAACGCCATGACCCAATTCGCAAATTGTCGAGACATTATAATGAGGTCTCCATGGGCGATACACTTTGTTTGTTTAACACCGATTATTTGGAAATCGCCATTCACACAGGGCGAGCGAGCGAAATGTTGGGTTTGAAAGTGGATGATACGGTGCAGGTTGAGTTTACGCCATGATGATTTCAGCATAATAGGTACAAAACGAAAAAGGGAACAAAAGACACTTGTTCCCTTTTTCGTTTTTGTACCTTTGGTTGTGAAAAAAAGAATAAATTTGCACGCCCATTCTCGGATGGGCATTTCAAAGCTAACTCTAAAAACTTGAGAAAATGATTGCAGATGATATCAGAATCATCGAAACCCATATCCAAACCCGACATCTTCGGATTCTCGGCGCGTTGATACGGGGAATCGGTCGGAATAATGAAATACCTTATTTTATGTTGGAATCGGCGATGGAGCAGTGGAGTCAAAACGAAGAAAAACAAAATCCTGATTACCAAGCATCACAAGGGAAACTTACAGAAAATGGACGTAAAACATTGGCTTTCAAGGCTTATGTCCGTTGTGCAGAAAAATTACAATTGATTTTTATCATTGGACAAACGTTACAATTGACGAAATTCGGAGAAATCTTTATTTTACTTTATCCATCCGAGAGTGAGCGCGAAAAAAGTTTTTATTGGTATTGGCTGATGCAGTACGACGCAGATACATTATTAACTTTAGGGCAAATTTTGGTAGAAAACCCGCCGCCGATAGCTTTAAAAGATGCAACGATTCGACTACTTTATAATGATGCTTTGAAAAAACGCTTGCTTATCAAGATTCAACGAGCTGATACACATACTACTTTTGTGATAGAATCGATGCTTAGAAGTCAAGAAATGAATAAAAAAAAGGCTCCATTTGCTTATAAACATTTAGTTTCGCCGCGACTTGCTTGGTTTTGCGAATTGGGCATTGTTGCTAAAACGAAAAGTTATCATTTAACGGATGTTGGCAAGGCGATTTGGACTCAATTACCGCGTTTGAATGAGACGGAATCAAGAGATATTTACGAAAGTTGGTTAAACGAATGCTGTTTGCAGGTGTATGCAGGAAGTCAATATCCTTCCTTTCAACGCTGGGAAAACCTTGATTTAGAAGATAAAAAGGGATTGTTGGGTCAAAGTTTGCGTTTATTTTACGAAAAAGCGTACCAATCCAAAGAAGGCAATCGCCGAATGAATGGTTATAGTGCTTTGCTTTTTTCGATTTTTCACCTTCATAGCGTTTATGACCTTATTGCGGATAGACGTGATTTAGAAATGGTTTTGGCTGCACCGCTTCCTTATCAAATGTATCTATTTACGTATTATCATTCCGATAGACATTATGAAAGTTATATTAGTTTTACGTATAACCAAAATTAAAATAGAATGGCGCGTTCAAAACAAATTAATTTATTATGTTTGGTAGATGCCAACAGTTACTTTTATATGCGCATAACGGAATTAAATCATGGTAAAACGCTTTGGGATTATTTAAATCATTCCCATAAAGCGCAATTTAGTCAAGTCGTTATAGCAGAATTGAGTCGAAATGATGGCAAATTTGAGTCGTATTATCAAATAAATCCTGATGAAGTTTTAAAGCGAAGCAATCAAGTTTATACGTTTAAGAAAAACCCGACGCATCTCATGCAAATTTTATTTAGCGAAACCATTGTTATTGGTGAAAAAGATGCAGGTGAAAAAGCAAATTGGGCAGCTGCGGTTGATGCCTATCTTCAAAAGAAATCAGTGGTTTACATTAGTGACGAAGATAAAGCGATTGGCAATAAGCTCAAAGATAAAGTTGGTTTTTTACAAAAGCAATTGGAAACTTTTCCATTTTTTCCGATTTGGAATAGTTTTGATGTAATTTTGCACCTTTATACGCAAGGTATTTTGAATATTGATTTGGCACAAGATGCAATTACAGGATTAGGTCAGTTTTTTTTGACAATCGAACGAAATAATTTTGATTTTCAGCGAAAAACAGGAGATTTAAATAAAAATCAATATGCGAATAATATTCACGAATCCATCAATAGAGGTGCCAAAAGGCGTATTGCTTATTTAGAACGTTTGCAAATTATTAAAAAATCGCTTGAAATATGATTTACGAAAGTTTAAATTTAAAATATAATCCGTTTGAGGATATTGTTCCTTCTCAAAACAAATTGTTTTGGGCGGGCATGGTGCATCAAAAAAAACAAATCGAAAAAGTTTTTCAAGAGGCTTTTGAGCGAAAAACAAGACAAGTTGTTTTAAATTGGGGACCTTATGGCGGTGGAAAAACGTTTGCTGCAGAATATTTTTCTAAAACTCCGAAACCGACGATTGCGCCTGATGAAACTCAATTCATTCCAATCATCATTGCAACGCCGCAAGATGGAACGAATGTCGTTAAAAATTTGATTGATAGAA
>JBDLWG010000568.1:0-6759 GCA_039804385.1 Bacteroidota bacterium | reverse complement strand
GATTTTTATTGCATCCTTATCATGCTCCAAGTTTCAATAAATAGCCGTCACAATATATTGATAATCCAAAGAAGTATCATCGGTCGTAATTTTTTGAAAGCCCGCTTGCAACAATTCTTTTTCCACAACACTTAAAGGCAATTTTAATTCAACTTTCGGACCTTCTGGGATTTTTTTCTCTTTATAATCCACAATCACAATTTTCCCGCCTTTTTTCATCCCTTTTTTCAACGTATTCAAATACGCAACTCGATTGGCAATATACATATACGTATTGACAATCAACACATTATCCGTTTCTTCGGGGACTAATTGTGGGTCATTCGGCTCTACCAAACGCGGAATTAACCGCATCCGCAAATCAGGACGCAATTTCGAGCGCGCACTATCAATGAAATTGATGAAACGCGGGTCAATATCCAATGCCAATACTTTTTTACACTTCGGCAATAAGCGAAAAGCGAAAAAACCAGTCCCTGCACCAATATCTGCCACCACTTTATTGCTTAAATCTCCAAAAATATTAATCACCATTTCAGGTTTTTGCCAAATTACCCGAGTTGGGTCTTGCATATCATGGGTGACAACAGGAGTTGGTTTGATAGGTTGGTCTATAGGCGGTGTTTTGGGGTCACTCTTACAACCCTGTAAAAGAATGACCAAGATAAAACTACAGCATAGCCCCTGCCAATGATTCATACTAAATCGCATAAGAATGTTTTTTGCTTCGGTTACGTTGTTCATCAATAAAAATTTGTGTAAAGGTAATCCGTTTTAGTTAATATTTTGTTAATTTTAGTTAATATTTTGTTAATTTTTTCTAAAATGAATGAAGAAAGCCTTTTGGAGTGGTCATGCTTTTTAAAACACGCTCCAAAAGGCTTTTTATTGTTTTACACAATCATTACAAGTGTAAAAAATCGAACTTACCGTTTGGAGGGTTTTAAACCCTCCAAACGGTGTAATTACTTGAAAAACAATTATTTAAAATACTTGCGAATATTTCAAAAATAAAGCATTCCGCATAAACACGTCCCGACCTAATTTAGTCAAATCGCCGCCTTTGTAAACCAATAAATCATGGTCATAAAACCAATCCGATTTAAAGTTTAAAGAAAGGTTTTTCCAAATCAAATAATCTAAGGTGTGATAGACTTCTACGTCAACATTTTGAAAATCACGGAAATAATTGGAATACAAGTCCAATGTACCCACATAACTCAATCGATTCGTCAAAAATTTGCGTGCATAATCGACCCGAATCTCAGAACCTGCTTGATGATCCATGATTTTACGTTTGCCATCCACCACTTCAGGTTTGAAGAAAAGCCCTTTTGCCGCCAAAGCCGTGTCGCGAACGATGATACCTTTGTACGCAAAGGGAGAATACAAAATGCTCAAATGTTCATCTACACGATAAATCACACCAGGAGCTACTTTGATAATACCGGGAGCTAAAAAATTGGATGTCAATGAATTGCGAACACCATTGACCGTTTCTTGTAGAAAATTTTTGGAATACGTAGGTAAGATTTGGGTCTGCAAATCGCCCAAAACCGCACCATACAATTTGCCACTAATCAAACGCCCCATCCGAGTCGTGACTTGCACCGCATCAATCGCTTTGGTGTAGGGTTCTGCACCATTTTTAATTACTGAAAGTTGAAGTCCTGCTTTAGTGTCCCAAAGAAAATTGCCGCCTTTGTAGTTGGCAACATAACTTAATAAGCCACCTGCGCCAAAACGACTGTCCCCTGAGCCTGGTCTCGGGTTGCTCATCCAAAGGGACGTGAAATCTACGCCAAGACCGCCATTAGTCGTCCAGCCATCTTTGGCATCAGTGGACATTTCTTTGACTTCGGATTTGGCATCCAAGATTTTTTGGGCAACCGAAGTGCCTGTGACAGCAAGGGTCAATGCTGCACATGCGAAGAAGTTTCTCAACATCATGTTTGTTACGTTTTGTTTGTTAATTGTTTTCTAAAAATCTTTTCCGCTTTTGGCGGCATAGAATGAATGATGAAGTGAACTACCGCTACCCTAAAGGAATAGCGGCTTCAAGAGTCAACGCCTCTGCTCATGCAAACGGCTCTTCTTGATTTTTGTTTATTGTCCGAGTCAGTCCCTGACACAGACCCGCAGGTGAGACATCCTATTGGTAGCTTCTGCGCTGCAAAGATAATTTTTTTTTTGGATCTACCTTAAAAGGTAGCGGTTTTTACCGAAATTTTTTTTTGATAAGGTTTAAAAAAAATAACTCTGGTTCTAAAATAATGGTTTTGTTATAATTGATGAAGAAGACTTACCTAACTATATTATAAATAATTGATTATCAAACCTTTGGAGGTTTTAAAACCCTCCAAAGGTTGTTGCAATTAAAATCTATTTTAACTTATTTGAAAAATTTCAACTTTGCTCGTCGCTACTTTGCTCAATGGAATAATCACAACACTTTCCTCCAATTGTAATGCCAAAGACGTATTATCCATATCAATAATCACGCCTTTTACGCCATCTATTGCTACTAAATCGCCCATTTTAATTTTGTCTCGGCTGTAAAAAGAGGCTAAAAAATTGGACATCATATCTTTAGATGCCAATCCATACCCCAAACCAAACGCACCAACCGCCGCACCCAACAAAATATTCAAATTCGATTTGATGAAATCGGTATCAATTTTAGCTTGTGACAACGCACTTATCAATGCGGTCAAAAATATAAAATAAAACAAAAAGTTTGCAATGATTTTTCCAGACGGAATGCCCAATGATTTACAAGCAGTTGCAGTGGCATCTTTAACGGCATCTGCAATCACTAAACCGAATAACAATACAATTACGCCCGAAATCAGTATCGGCACATAATTAATCAAGTCGCGCACTAACTGCGAGACTGCAGGCATACCCAATAAATCGGTAGCAATAATTAAAACCACCAACATCAATATATAATAGATAATCTTGCCAATCAACCGACTCGGCAAAATTTTAATATTATAACTACTGATAAAGTCTATCTGATTGATTTTATCAGCTAAAGCATCCACACCCGTTTTGCTCAACAACTGAGTAATCAATTTACCAAGCATAGATGCCACTATGCTGCCCACCACTGCCACTGTAAAAGCAGCTATGATACTCGGAATCGCTTGTCCGAACGATTTTACTAATTCTGTCAATAAATCACCCATGCTTGAATTGGTCTTTCAGAGTATTGTTTGTATGATTTTTACTCAATTTTAAATTGATTTTAAATTGATTTTGTTTGTGATGATACCTTTTTATCACTATTTTGTGAAAAGTCTATCGACCTGCGCCCGTCCTATCCATATCAGGGGTCACTCTTTTGCGACCGCCTGTGTGCGGCGTACTACCGCCTGACATTCCAATCGCCGTACTCACCATGCCTGAAAAAAAGGCATCCAATAAAGTACCTGTCGATTGATACGTGCGCAAAGAACGTGTAATTTTTTCGTGCATCTCCTGCGCCTTTGATTGGGAGTGTCCCCCAAAAAAGCGGACTTTTGTACTCATTTCAGGAATCCGAAAAAATTCATGCTCGTGTTCTGCTTCTAATAGTTTAAAACTATTCGGTTTTTTAAATTCCGAGTTCATTGAATACCAATATTATGTTTTTTGAAAAAAGGTTTACTTGGGGTTCTTTGCTGTCCATCTGTTTACGCCATCATAGGGTTGCCCATCAATTGACCGATAGGCTGCACCGCCGATTTGCGCTGAAAATCTTGGTCAGGAATTTGAATCCCTATATTTTTCGCCTCGACCGCAGCCCAGAACTGATCTTCTAATTTATCAAGGAACGTAAACTCCCCTTTTCGCGTTTTTTCTCTTTTGAAAAACGCTTTTTCGTATTCTTTTTCAAGTTGTTTGAAACTATTTGCTTGCTTTTCTTTTTTAGTAATTGCTTGCTGTTTCATGATAATTTAATTTTTTTCTGAATGAATAAAACTTTGAAAGCCATTCAATTCGGTTGTTTGAGTTGTTTTTCGGGCATCGGTTTCACTTACGTTGCAGGAAATTTTTGTTTAAAAATTTCAACTGCTTTTTGTTTAGCCCGCTTAATTTTCATTTTAATCGCACTCTCCGTTTTTTTCAACGCTTCTGCGATTTCTTTAATCGAACGTTCATCTTGATACTTCATCAGCAGGATGATTCTATCGCCTTCGGGCAAGGTTGCCAATACTACTTTTAGTTGTTTGACATCCATTTCCATGAGGTATTCGTCGGGAATTTCCTCTTCTGCCACATCCGGAGCGCGTTCAATGTCGTCCGTAAACAACGTTTGCTCCTTCTTTTTGCGTCGAATCATATCAATACAATAATTATACGTAATAGAATAAATCCAAGTAGAAAACATTGATTTCTCGCCAAAAGCACTTAGATTTAACAATATTTTCATAAAAATCTCTTGCATTGCGTCTCGTGCTAACTCCTCTTCTTTCAGAATAGAGAGGCACTTGCCATACACCTTACCAGCATATTTGCGGTAAAGGATGCTAAAATACGCAGGATCTTGCGTACTCAGGTATCGCCGGATGACATCGGCATCGGGTAATTCCACAGATGGTGCTTGTTTTCTCAGCAAAATTCCTTAATGACCTTTAGTGAACAAATATATTTTTTAACTTGATACGGTTGAATCGTTTTTCGGTTGTAATTATAGAACATAATTTTTCGCGACAAAAACCAATTCGTGTATTTCGGCGATTGCTCCCCTATTGGTCACAAATTTAAGGAACTTTTTCTTAATTGTCACTTTTTTTGTGACAAAGTTTGCAAGGTTTTTTTCAGAAAGGTGCATTTTTTTTTTCACCTACCTTGATTTGGAAGTCACTATTTGGACGGCTTAGAGGCACAAAAGGCACAAAAAAAGGTTGCAATATTTACATTTTGTTAACGTTATTAACCATAAAAAGCATTTTTTTACATTTTATAATTCATTTATTAACAATTAATTATACCTAAATAAGGGCATTATAAAGACAGAAAAAAAATAGGAAAAAAAATTCAAAAATCGTTAACATTGTGAACTGTTAATTTCATTCAATCTGTGACACATCAATCTATCTATATGTGTGTATTTGTAGGACAATGGCACTTTTAAACCACTTTTTTTTTCTTAGATTTACAGGATTCGTTGGATGTAAAAATCCGATGGATCCCAAAAATCCAATGAATCCAAGTCAAAAAAAGGCAATGATTAGGCGGCATCGCGCCTCCTAAAAACTGCCTTTTGGTCATCTGTGTTGCAATTGCATCTGGATTAATTCGCTCTCACAAGGATTTCATAAGCCAATTCGATGGTTTTCTCCTCGACTTTGATTTTTTCTTTCCCTTTTTCCCCTGTTTTCTCGGCATCTTGTTTGACGTAACACGTTTTATCATCTTTCAACGCTTGAATCGTGCCATTTAAAATCTTATCGCCTTTTTTCCAAGCGATACGGTCTCCTATCTTAAATCCGCGATAACTAATCGGTGCTTCAGCAGAACCCCAAACATCGCCTTCTACCGCAAAGTATTGATTCTTAATCATATACACTTTAATATTCATTAAAAACTCGCCGCCTGGAACGCGTTTCACCGTTTGAGTGATGGCATCTTCCATCGTTTTGGCGCGAGATTTTTTCAATTCGGTGACACTCCCCCCGATGTAGGAGCTCAACGGTTTGTATTTCAAATTGGCATCCACATTCCGAGTGGACATCATATTAATTGTGCCGACTTGCCGAATCGTAGGCGCACAAGAAGTGGCTAATAAAGCACCACACAAAAAAATTGGAAATAGTTTCATTACTGTCATTCAAAAGTTTGTTTCAAACTGATTAAAAAAATTATTGATTATCAATACAATAACGAAGCCAAAAATGAAAATATTGCATTTATAATATGTCACAATTTGTTTTTTTTAATTATTTTAACACATAGGGAACATAGGGTTCATAGGACACATAGGGTTCATTTTTATAGCTATTCTTTGTTTTTTCGGTTCAATCTATGGTATTTTTAAGGTTTTAAATCCCCAAATAAACAAATCAAATAAATAATGCCTCTATGTGTCCTATGAAACCGATGTTCCCTATGTGTTGTCCTTTTTTTTTGAACCAACTCCTGTTTTTCTTGTTAAAAGGGTTTAAAAATCCATTCTTAAACAAAAAAAAAATTTACCAATGAAAAGAAGCGCGACTGCCCAATGGAAAGGCACAGGCAAAGAAGGCAAAGGAACCATTTCGACGCAAAGCGGTGTTTTACACAATGTTGCAAACTCGTTCAACGCTCGTTTTGCAGATGGCAAAGGCACGAATCCTGAAGAATTGATTGCGGCGGCACATGCAGGTTGTTTCAGCATGAAATTGAGTTTTGTGTTAAACGAAGCAGGTTTCACGGCGGATCATATTGATGCAAAGTCCGTTGTGACCTTTTTAAATGGTGAAATTCCGAATATTCACCTCACGGTAAAGGCGACTGTTCCTACAATTTCGGCAGAACAATTTGCAAAAGCGGCGGAAGATGCTAAAACCAATTGTCCGATTTCAAAATTATTGAAAACGGAAATTACATTAACTGCTACCTTAGTACCTGCAATGGCGCATTAAAATTTTATAACACATAGGACATATAGATTTCATAGGGCACATAGGCGCAATTTCCGCTTTGGAAAAAGTTGATACAATTGGAACGCGGATGACGCGGATTGGGCGGATTTTCACGGATTTTTTATTTTATACAAAATTTTATTTAATT
>JBDLWG010000567.1:0-5561 GCA_039804385.1 Bacteroidota bacterium | reverse complement strand
TATAACTTTTCAAATCGTTTCAAACTCAAAAATCCAATGGGCTGTTCCGTTTTGCCCTCCATCGCCAAATCGGATAAGATTTCGCCCACCACAGACGCGAATTTAAAGCCATGACCGCTAAAGCCACCTGCTAAAATCACATTTTTATGCTTAGGATGGTGGTCAATGATGAAATTTTCATCAGGCGTATTCGTGTATAAACACGTTTTAACCGCCAAAATAGCACCATTTGCCGCAGGCATATATTTTTCGAGGCAACGGCGGAAACTCATTTCATCGGTTTCACTAATCTCGCGATTCACTGCGTCTGGATCCACCACATCGCCCATGAAGTGACAACCCAATTTCAACCCAATCGTGCCGCCCGCATCTTTCGCCTCCAAAATCGGCATCCCATAATACAATTTTTGTTCTTTATCACTGATTGCCCAACAAACGAATTGATCAAGTCCAAAATCATCCCAAATCGCAGGTTGGACCCAACCAGTAATTTGGCGCGTCACTTTCAACGGTATTTGCAAATCTTTCAACAACTTATCCGTCCACGCGCCTGCGGTGAAAATGAGTTTTCGCGCCCGATACGTGTTTTTCGTCGTTTTGACTTCAACGGCTGCTGCATTTGCGGTCCAATGCACCACTTTTTCCCTTGCTTTCAAGGTCGCGCCGCGTTTCAACGCCTCTTGTAAGTACAATTGGATACCTTTTTCCACCAATAAAAAACCTGCTTCTGGTTCAAAAAGACATTCCCAATCATCGGGCATTGCTGCGAATGGCGGATATTTTTGTTTGGCATCTGCCATACTCAACGTTTCTAAACGCAAATTATACAACTGCGCAGACGCTCGGGTGCTTGCCAATACGGTATCTTGGGGTTCGCCGAAATACAAAATCCCAGTTGGAAAATAGATTTTTTCCTGTGTAAGAGCCTCCAAATGCGCCCAATTCTCGTAAGCGCGCAATAATAAGGGGACATAATCCGAATGTTCAAAATAAGATTTGCGAATCAACCGCGTTTGCCCGCCATGTGAACCGTGTGCATGGATGAAATCAAATTGTTCTAAAACCAATACGTTTTGACCTTTTTTTGCCAAATGATACGCGGTTGCAGAACCCATAGACCCACCGCCGATGATGATGGTATCAAAAGAAGTATTCATTTTTTTTTAAAAATTTACGCGTAAAAGGGATTGTTGAAGTAATTGAAATCAAAGAAGCGACCAAAAGAATATAGGCTAAAAGGTTGACTTTCAAGATTTTACTTCCTTTTTTGTAACAAATGTATGCTTTTTTTCAAAAAAAAAGAGTTAGGAAGAAGCGTTGCTTTTTTTCAAAAAGAAGGTCACTATTGACGACCTTGCCTGTTAGTTGTAGGTCATGGAAAGGACGGTATTAAAAAAATATTTTTTTAAGTTTCAGCAAAAAACTTTTTCGTAAGTAGGATTAGGAGCCTACTTGTTGCACTTGTATCAATCCTGCATTCACCATAGGCAAAATGGTATTGTGCAGAAACATTCCAATATCTCCATTAGGCACTTGAATCGGATGCAAAACATTGATAGTCAATAAAATAGGAGATTGATTCCCTTTATTTTCAAGAATGGGCATTGCCCCATTTTCCAACTCATGCGCAAAAAAATTAAGTTCTAAAACACGCCCAATGTCCGATAAGGTATCGGTTGTAAAATTATGTTTGCCACTTAGCCATTTTGTAACCCGTGAAGGATGTTGTTCCAACGCGGCTGCCAGATTTTTTTTGCTCATTTTTTTGAGTTTCATGGCATCGGCGATTGCTGCCGCTAACAGCATCCGATTGGCAATTCGATTTGCTTGTGCAGGATCTTGTCGAGCTACAAAATCTTGAATCAAAGTACTTGAATAATTACGAGCTACTTTCATATTTAAATTTAAATTAATCTTCTTCTTCTTCGCAGAAATTCAAATCTCCGATGAATTCTAAATCATTATGACTGCGCCGAATCTCTTTATTGCGCAATCGCTCCTCTATTTGACGGGCGATCCATCTTAATCGTTGCATCGCTTGGTTTAAATCAGGGTCTTCTTGCCAAGTTCGCACCGTTTTCCAACCGCCTCCGCCTAAAATCACGATACAATTGTCTATTCGGAAACAATATAAACGTAAGTTTTTGGAATACAATGCAAAAATACTTTCTCCTGCTTTGCCTTCGGGTTTTTGAAAAAAGTCAATTCGCGCCCCTGTACGATGTGCCATCAGTTGGATTTCTGATGAAATATGGTGGATAGCAGCATCATGTAATTCTTTGTTTTCTAATAAGAATTGTTCAAAAAGCGTTGTATTTTCATCAGGCAAAAATGCCGTATAAAAAGTAGCTCTCCTACCTGATAATGCCTCTATTTTAACTAATTCAAAATTACATTTCATTTAAAGTTCAAATTTAAGGCAAAAAAAAGATTTTTCAAGCATTTATTTACTTTTAACGCAATTTTTTTACAAACTTTAACTTTACAAACTTGCTTCTTGATGAAAACAAGGTCAAAAAAAAATTAAAATATTTATCTTTTTTGCATTAATTTTTGTCACTTATGGAAAGTTGAAGCGTTGATTCGATCGTTTTTTGTCATTCCGCAGGAAACTTTTGCGCCGCGCTTGTCATTCCATAGGAAACGATGGCTTAGTATCTGCAAAACGAGGTCTTTTTCATCTTCATCTGCAAAACGATATCCTAATGTTTCCACATAACTGATAATAGAGGTGTAAAGATAATCATATTGATTCATCAAAGCCTCTGTTGAAATAATGCCTTTTGAGGCATCTATAATGACATTACTGTCCAGTAAACCTTTATTCCCACTCATCGCGTAGTTGTTTTTGCCATTGTACGGCATTGGTAATGTGTTGAAAAACACCTTTTTGCGTTGCCTTTTGAAAGGCAAGTAAAAGCGATTGTTTGTTATAATTACCTTGTTCAGGTTTGTCGGTGTAAAGCAAGATTACTTTTGCTTTGACTTTATCTAAATTAGGATAATTTAAACCGACATTCCGCACCTTAATTTTTGATTTTAAGGAATTAAGATTTTAATGAAAAATTCAAATTTTGTTAAAAAGATACTTTGCGAAAGTTGGGCATTCTGTTTTCATGCTAATTCTTCGAAATTAAAAATTAGGGTGCGGAATGTGGGTTTAAAGGTATCATAATCTGTCCTTTAGATATAATGGCTTCAAATTCAATGGCTTGCATCTTCTCTTTTTTAAAAGGTAACTGTTAAAATTAGAACGGTGAACACTCTGCTAATGCAAAGATAAACTTTTTTTTCAAACGTTCATTTTGAAAAAAGAATTGTTTTTTTTCAAAATCGCATTTTTCACCCAAAAAGCCTTGAAAAGAAACCCTTTTCAAGGCTTTTTTGCCTAAATGATTTCCCACGCCCCTCCTTTTTTTCCTCCTTTTCGGGTGATTTGGTGATTCTTTCTCAAATTTTGAAGTTGAAACTCGACCGCTCGAGCTGAAATCCCCATGAGCATTGCCAATTCTTTAATGGTTATATTGGGCTTTTGCCCAATCAGTTCTATGATTTTATCCGAAGTTTTATCCGAAGTTTTATCCGAAGTTTTATCCGAAGTTTTCAAATCAAATTCGATGGAAAATCCGCCTAAATGGTACCTGAAAATAGGTATCGGTGCTTGAGCAAGTTTGCAATCTTGAAGAATTCGTAAGGTTCCTCGTCCCCAAGCCTCAATTAAGCCTGCTCTAAAAAAGGTATTCGCAATCGCAGGATTATACGGCGCAGAGGTATGATTTTGCAATAAATCTTCAATTGTCCAATGTTCAGGTAATTGTCCTGGATTCCAAAGAATCAATTTATCGTCATAAACTTGGATTTGAATCGGGTTTTGTGCCGCATAATCTTTATGTACAATCGCATTCACCAACGCTTCGCGCAAAGCGGTTTCAGGCATCGGAAAGGTTTCACGCCGATGTAATCCTTGATAACTCACATAAGCTTTCAAATATTTGGTCAACAATAAATCCATGGTCTTCTCGACTTGTTCAAACAAATAACCATGGATTTCATCTTGATAAACTAAATCGGTCTCCGTTTTGAAATACCCAATTTTGATATAAGCCCCAGTCACATATTGCTCGGGGTCAGGATGAAACAGCAAAATGGAAGCTCGTTTCAAGTAATGTCCCTCAGTCAATTGCAATTTTTTGAGCAATTGACTATCGGAATCATCCAAAACATCGTGATCTAAGCGATTGCTTTTAATAGCCTTTTTCCGAAAAAATTGAAAAGCAATTGGGATAAAATCTTTGACCGTTAAATGCGGTACAGGCACACCGTCCCAACGTTTGCCTTGTTTTTGCAACAAAAATTTATCTAATGCCGCGCCTTTGAGTTCTTGTTTGGTGCTGCCACTGCGATAATGATATTGCCCTTTGTAACTAATGGGATACGGATACGCTTCCACTTCGATTTCAATAAATGCTTTTTCATTATGGATCAACAAGTTAACATTGACAATAATTCCTAATATATCTCGCACTTTGTTGGGAATATCCTCCAATAATTTTGGCGCATCGCTGATTCCAACCACTTCGCCTTTATCGTTTTTGCCGATATAAATTTGACCACCTTGCGCATTTGCAAAACCACATATCCATTTTAGATATTCGTCTCGCCAAGATTCTTTCCATTCTATATTTTGACTTTCTTGGTGCATAGCAGTCGTTTTTTTGTTTGTGGGAATTTTCAATTTTGCCGCAATGTACTGAGGGGGCTATCGTAAATCAAAATTATCGGGTGCTTATTAAATTGACAATGAGTTGCACCATTAAATCTTTTTCAGAGGGGTCACTTTGGGCAACTAACAAGGCTAAGGCAACTAAAGCGTTGTCATTTATCTTTAACTCGCCGTTTTTCTTAAAACGGTGCTTGTTCTTTTCCAAAAACCAGACAAATATAAATGCGCCTATGCGTTTATTGCCGTCGCTAAATGGATGGTTTTTGATGATAAAATAGAGTAAATTAGCAGCTTGTTCTTCGATAGTAGGGTACAAATATTGCCCACCAAAAGTTTGTACAATTGTTCCTAAAATGCCTTTAAAACTGTCATCTTTAGGATTGCCAAACAATTCGGTGGCTTCTTTTACGTCCATAAGTTGCTTTTTTAATTCAGTTATGGCAGTAAAAGCCGCTTCATACTCTATTTCGTAGGTAATATTCTCGTTCAGATGCTGTGTTTGGAGACTATGGCTGTCATATTGATTGAGCAAAATAAAACTTTGCGTATATTGGCTCAAAATCTCTAACAAACCTTTGGCTTCATTCAGTTTTAAGGTATCGTCATTGCCAGAAGACTGAATCAGTTTTACAGCTTGCTCCAAATGGTGCAGGTTTTCGGATAAGTATTTTTGATTGATTGCATACCCTTTTACCAAATAATCCTTTAAACGCTGCGTTGCCCATTGACGAAATTGCGTTCCGCGTTTGGAATTGACGCGATAACCGACTGAAATAATGACATCTAAACTGTATAAAGATACAGGTTTATCAGAATTTGCAATGTGCATTTTTTGCAC
>JBDLWG010000566.1:0-9594 GCA_039804385.1 Bacteroidota bacterium | reverse complement strand
TAGGGGCTTTTGCGTGCATCGCCCGCGATGAATCGCGCAAACTCGCGCTGACGTTGCAACGATTGGTGGATGAACATGAATCTTATGCAGGGTCTGATACGGATGAACCTGCGACAGGTGCGGCAGCTTAAACCGTTCTTAAATGAATACAACTTGCTGTAAGTTTCAAACTTGCTGCAAGTTTTTTTTATAAAATTTACAAAAATTTATAAAAAAAACCGTTTGGAGGGTTTGAAACCCTCCAAACGGTGTGTATCAGTTGATGGAAACTAATCATCATCGCCCATTTCCTCATTGATAAAACTATTTTTGCCTTTGCCGCCTCTACCTTGTTTTTGAGCTTGGGCAAATTTCATCAATTGGTCAGGAGTCAAAATGGCTTTCAAACTGTTGTTTCTATCCGTTTTCAACTGCTCCAATTGCGTTTTTTTCTGTTCTTTGGAGAGTTGCGCATTGTCTTTCAACCCTTTTGCCGCCGTTCTGTAATTTTGAACCACTGTTTTCATCTGTTCTTCTTGCGTTGCAGACAAATTCAAATAGTTTTTAATTTTATCCATTTTTTCAGCACGCTCCTCTTTGCGCTCACCGTGACCTTCTTTGCGGTCTCCATGCCCTTTTTTGTGGTCTCCATGTCCTTCTTTGCGGTCGCCTTTGTTCGGCATGGGCGGTCTTTTTTTGCCGATTTTATCTTTTTCGGTCGTTGTTTGAGTGGGGATAGGTACGGGAGTGGTAGTCGGTACGGGTGTGGTAGAAGTGGGGGAAGACGGCAATTGCGCCATTGTTTGAACCGTTAAACCAACAAGCGTGATGGCACCTAACATGAATTTTTTCATTTTGTACTGTTCGTAATTAATTTAAAAAATAATTGATTATCAATGCTTTTTGCATGGATAGAATTAAGACGTGTGTTTAAACGATTCGTTTAAATAGAAATTAGGTTTTAAGTATTCTTTAACTTTTAGCTCTATATTTGCGGTTAATAAATTATTTGTTATTTATATAAATAAACAATAAATTTATTAATTATTTTGATTTTCTCTCTAAAAAAAGTATATTTGCGGCTCATTTGGATATTTTTACATCATCTATATTTCAACTGCCATATTGGAAAAACATCATGATAACAGCGCATAAATATTTAAATTTAGATGTATGTATCATCCATGTAAGTGCCTTGATTATACAAGAACTTTTGCCCAACAAAAAGGTTCGTTATGATGCGTTATTGGCAAAAGTAATATCGAATTTAGGCACAGAAGCCAATGCTGTATATCCTTACGCACTTAATTTTTTATTTGCATTAGATAAAATTAAATATCAAATTATAGACGATACATTTCAATTAAAACAATGAAAATCAGCAAGTTATACTGTAATCAACCTTTCAAAAATGTCCTTTTCAATACCGAAAATGGCAAATTAAATGTCGTATTAGGCGATGCTTCCCGCAAGTCGAATCGAAAAGACAGTCATAATTTGGGTAAAACGCGCTTGATTCTATTAATTGATTTTCTATTGCTTAAAAGTGTAAATAAAAAGGATTTTTTCCTGTTTACGCAGCGCAAGGAAAAAGGAAAAAAAATGCCTATGTATGACGAGCAGGGCAGTATTCAGTATGTGGAAGTGAGTCCGTTGGAAGTTGGGCAATTGTTATTTCAACAATATGAATTTTATTTGGAAATCAAGTTAAATGATGGGCGTTACTTGACCATTAAACGCAGTGTTGCTACGTCCACTAAAATTGCTTTTAAAATACAAAATAATACAAATCAGCAATTTATATTTTATAAAAATTTTGATTATAATGATATTTCTCTGGCTCAAGCGGAACGGATGCTGAATGAGTGGCTGGATTTTGATTTTTGTAAAAATGTGGGAGAAGATTATCGGCGTATTTTGAACTATTCTTTGCGGATGCAGGGGGATTATGATGTACAGCGCAATAGCCTGTTTCAATTGAGTAAATTTTCAACGGGACAACATAAAAGTTGGAAACCATTGGTTTTTGCGTTATTGGGTTTTGATAAAAAGGTTGTCAAAGACAAGTATGATTTGGAAGATTTAATTGAAAAACAAAAAGAGTTTATTCAAAAACAAGCCAAAGAATCAGGCATTCGTCCGCAAGATAGAGACAGTTTGACAGGGCAAATTCAGGTCAAAGAACAGCTTTATCAAACGTTGAATGAGCAATTAAGTATGCTTAATTTTTATCAACAAGATAAGGGCATTATCAAGGATTTGGTCGGTAAAATAGAAACAAATATTGCTCAATTAAATACACAACTCTATGGTATTCAATATGATATTGATAAATTGCAACGGTCGATTAAAAATGGATTTTCATTTGATTTGAAGCGAGTCAAAGACCTTTTCGATGAAATGTCGATTCATTTTTCGGGGCAATTGACTAAAAATTATGAACAATTAATCGAATTTAACAAACAAATTACGGTGGAGCGCAATGCCCAAATCCGCCTTACGTTACAGGAAAAAGAACAAGAACAAAAAGTTTTAAATAAGGATTTAATAGCATTACATCAGCAAAAAATTCAATACCTTGATTTGATTCAAGATACGTCGTTATTCAAAAAATATCGAACTTATCAACAACAAATTTTTGATTTAAACAGAGATTTATCGCGTTTGCAAAGCAAATTAGAAACCTTAGATGACGTTGAAGGCAAGAGAGCCGAAATGAATCAGACGAAAGGGGCTGAATTGCGTGCCAAAATAGAAGCATTAAAACATATTGTGTCTGATACGTCTAAAAATGAACAGTATCGAGCGATTCGGATGGCTTTTGCTACGATTGTGAAAAAAATTACTTTTGATGATGCTTATATTTCCATTCGTTTGAATGCGCTCAATAACCTCGAATTTGATTGCAAATACAGTGATAACGCTAAGGATGAAGGAAATACCTATTACAAATTATTATGTATTTCATTTGATTTGGCATTACACATGAGTTATAGTGCGCAATCGTATTTTCGATTTATTTATCATGATGATGCGTTTGCCAATTTGGATAATAGTCGGCGCGAAAGTTTGATGCAAACGGTCCGAGACCTTAGTACCCAATATCAATTTCAATATATTTTTTCTATCATAGAGGATGATGTGCCGAACAACCCATTATTTGAGTGGCAAAATGATGAAGTTATCTTAAAATTGGATGATAAAAGTGATATGGGCAAGTTATTTTACATGAGCTATTAAATTATTTTAGGGGGTGTATAACAAATTGGGTAGTCGAGAAATTTATTTCCCGCGATGCGCGGGAAATAAATTTCCCGACTACCCAATTTGTTTGTTGCATTTTTTCACCTATTGCTTCAACAATTTTGACAAAAAATAGTTTTATAAGAGCGAAATGTGGATGGAACTTCCTTGAAAAGGGCGATTTTTTTGAAAAACGGATTCCGAATCCTGCAAAACAAAATAGTTGTCGCAACGTTATTTGTTGGTACAAATATTAGAAGTGACTTTATAATGTTTCAAAAATAATAATGAAATTAGATATTTTAGCCATAGGTGTCCACCCCGATGATGTAGAATTGAGTGCTGCTGGAACCGTTTTAAGCCATATTGCACAAGGGAAAAAAGTGGGTTTGCTCGACCTCACTCGTGGCGAATTGGGCACACGGGGCAATGCTCAACTGCGTACCTTAGAAGCCTTCGATTCCGCCCAAAAAATGGGTGCATTGGTTCGAGAACAATTAGATTTAGGCGATGGTTTTTTCCAACATTCTCAACCTAACTTATTGAAAATCATTGAAATTATCCGAAAATATCAGCCTGAAATCATTCTAACAAACGCGCTGGATGACCGTCATCCAGACCATGGGCGGGCTGCTAAATTAGTGTCGGATGCGTGTTTTCTAAGCGGATTGATAAAGATTGAAACCCAGCTAAAGGGCAAATCTCAAGCCGCTTGGCGACCGAAAAATGTGTATCATTACATTCAAGACCGTTATCGGCAACCCGATTTTGTGGTCGATATTTCGGCATACATGGAAAAAAAATTAGAATTGATATTTTGTTTTAAATCCCAATTCTACGACCCTAATAATACCGAACCCATGACTCCAATCGCCTCCAAAGATTTTGTCGAATACATCAAAGGGCGCGACAGCACTTATGGGCGATTGATGGGCGTAGCGTATGCGGAAGGTTATAATGTAGCGAGACCACCAGGCGTGCAGGATTTATTCCATTTAGGATAGCATAAGTTTCGGAAAATTGAAAATTGCTCGAAACTTATTTAGAGAAACCAGCTTCTAAGTAGTTGATTCGGAATAAATTATCCAACCATAAATAGTTGATAATCAGCCTATTCGTATCGAATTAAGGTCGGCGAGGTTGCAACCTCGCCGACCTTTTAGGTTGCAAAAAAATCAAATCAAGCATACACTGAATGTTTTTTTTTCTTAATTTTGAAAGAATTTTGTAGCGTCTCTTTGATTTTTTAAAGACTATTGGCAAGTATTTTGAATATTACACGATATAAAGCAAACCTTTT
This sequence comes from Bacteroidota bacterium, assembly GCA_039804385.1. Taxonomy (GTDB): domain Bacteria; phylum Bacteroidota; class Bacteroidia; order Chitinophagales; family Saprospiraceae; genus JAAFJT01. The sequence goes on along the minus strand of JBDLWG010000566.1, from coordinate 5,072 downwards.
TTTTGCATAAAACATTGATTATCAACACTAATTAACCCTTTTTTTTATTACCAACTAAACGATTTATTTAATGAGTAAATTACAATTAACGATTGTATTACTATCCGCTTGTTGGATGAGTGCTGGTGCGCAAGTCACCACTGCATCCATCAAAGGCGTTTTGACAACACTTGATGAGCAAAAAGTGGAAGCTAAAATTGCTCAAGCGGACATCGAATTGGTCAATCCTGCGGATGGAACGCATTTGGTGACTAAATCCGATTACAGTGGCAAGTATTTTTTCGGCAATTTGCGTCCAGGGGGACCCTACAAAATGACGATTAATTACGTTGGTTTTGGCACGCAGACGATTGAAGGTGTTTACTTGCCTGTCGGTAATTCAACGATTTTGAATTTTGAATTGTCCAAAGAGAATCGTATTGCCACTTTTGACAATACGAATACCCAAGTTGGGCGTGATTACAACACTTTAAATACGGATAAATTGAAATTTTACCCAACTTTATCCCGCAATTTTCAAGATTATCTGCGTTTACATCCCCAATTTGATAATAATGCTTGGGGCGGTGCGAATTTCCGTTACAACAATTTCAGTTTGGATGGCGGCGTATTTAGTGATATTGTGGGCTTTTCCAACTCGCTTGGGAGCGTTAGCGGCGAAGGTCAGACGGGTTTAGCGGGGCAAAATTCACGGACGATGCCTTTTAGTTTGGAAATTATTCAGGATTTGCAAATCAATCAAACACCTTGGGATGTCCGTTTGGGCAATTTCACAGGGGCGGCTTTAAATGCGGTGACGAAAGCGGGAACGAATGAATGGTCGGGTTCTGCCTACACATTCGGGCGCAATGAGGCATTAGTGGGGACGAATACGCGGCATATCAGTAGTTATTCCGACGGAAAAACGGCTGAATCAGATGCTCAAGCGGGTATAAGTATTGGGGGACCTTTGATGAAAGACAAAATGTTTTTTTATGCGAATGCAGAAATCACGCGACATTCAGAGGCTGTTTTTGATGGCGCGGGCGATTCCGAAGGTGCGACCGATGTTGCTACGGCTCAATTAGTCTCTGAACGGATGAAAAATCAATATGGTTTTGAGGTAGGGGGCGCAAATGCCTATAAAATTGACATCAACAGCCATAAATTATTCACGCGTTTGGATTATAATATCAATGATAAAAATAAATTGACGGTTCGCGGTTTGATAAATTCGGCACAGACAGACAATTTAGCCCGCACGACCACCGTATTCAAATTTGCAAACACGGCTTTCCAACAAGCTACTTTTCAATACAATGTATCCGCAGAATTGAAAACGGCTTTTGGTAACAATGTAGAAAAAAGTCAAACCTATAATAACTTGATTATCAGCACTTCTACTGTAGAAGAAGAAAGAACCCCGAATGCCAGTCCTACAACGCCTTACATTAGCATTGGAGATGGGCAAGTTAATTTGGGGACTTGGCGCGAAGCGGCTTTGTACAAAATGCACCAACACACCCACGAAATCACTGATAATTTTATCTGGGGCAAAGGGCGCAATACGTTTACGCTTGGAACGCATACCGAATTTAATTTTATTGATGGCAGTTTTTTGCAAGATTGGAATTCGTATTGGCAGTATAATACCGTACAAGATTTTTTAAATGATAAACCTGCACGTATCAAAGCGAATTATTTAGCCAATAAGACTCATAATAATAAAGCGTATTTGGATGCCAATCCTATGCTTGATTTTAATTATAATCAAACCGCCCTCTATTTCCAAGATGAGATTTCAGTCAATCGGGCTTTGCGCATCACGCCAGGGATTCGGGTCGAATATATCTTCATGGGCGAAAAACCGACTTTGAATAGTGGTTTGAAAACCATGAATGATTTCAAACCAACCCAAGCAACTTTTGCAGGCGTGAAATTGGCGGATTTGAACAACTCGTTTTTATCCAGTCCACAGATTTCGCCGCGATTGGGGTTTGAATACGTGCTTAATGAGCAGCAAGGCATGGTTTTGAAAGGTGGTACGGGTGTTTTCACAGCGCGAATCCCTGCAATTTGGTTGATGATGCCGTTTATCAATAATGGTTCGATGGTCAATAATGTTGATTTGCAACCCAATGGACAAACGATTCCAATTACCATGAATTCGGCTGTTTTTGCGGATTCAATGGCACGTTATTTTTCGGCATCAGCGTTGAATACGAAAGAATTGAATTTGATTGAAAATAATTTTAAATTACCAAGTGTCTGGAAAACCAATTTAAATTTTGAAACAAAGTTATCTGATGGTTTAAAAATTGGTTTAGATGCGACGTTCTCGAAAACATTGACGGATGTGATTTGGCAACAATTGAATCTTCGAGATTCGGCAACGTATTATGCAGCAGGTCCCAAACAAACGCCGCTTTATCCAGCAGGTGCGAACCGTCGTTTAAATGCCAATTATTCAAATATCTATGTGATGCGTAATACGAATCAAGGATATCGCTATAATTTGACTTTTAATCTTTCAAAAGTGTTTCAACCAACGATTGTGGGTGGGAATAAACAATTGTCTGGGAATATGCAATTTGCGTACACCTATGGAAAATCGTATGATGTAAATAGCGGTATTAGAAATAGTTATGAATCCAATTATGCTTATAATGCTGGTTTAATACCAAACGCATCTGCCTTAACCACTTCTAATTTTGATTTGCAAAATCGCGTGACGATTACCGCGCAAATGCGGGTGGATTGGGGTGAACGCCATGCAACAACCGTAACCGCCTATTACGCAGGTCGTTCGGGCGCACCGTTTACGTATGTGTATTCAGGCAATTTGTTTAATAATGGTTCTACGGCAAATACAGCCTATATTCCTGCGAATCGGTCGGAGATTGCCTTAGTGGATTACACGAATAAGGCGGGAGAAATCGTCACCGCAGACCAACAATGGGCAGCCTTTGAAAAATTTGTCAACAATGATGCTTATTTAAAAGCACAAAAAGGAAAATATGTAGAACGCAATGGGGCAAGGAGTTATGCACGAAATGATATGGATATACGTTTATTACACGAAATCAAATTGGGCAAAGAAAAGAAACAATCCATTCAATTTACAGCCGATATTTCTAATGTTTTAAATTTGATTAATCCTAATTGGGGAACCATTTTATTTATACCGAATACGAATAATTATACGGTTCCTTTGTTTTATGCCGCCAAAGATGCAGCAGGTAATGCGTATCGCGGTACACCAAATAGTGCTGATTATTCGCCTCATTTGACGTTCCGCAATCCGATAGAGACGGATATTTACACACAAGACGATATAAAAGCGTCTTGGCGGATTCAATTAGGCTTGCGTTACGGGTTTTAGAAAAAAGCCGTTTGAAATAGGATGCTGATGATTGTAAAGATTGTAAGGATTTTTTTGGAATTCTATACTTTGCGTCGGGTGGTTTTGCGATAGGATGGATGTACGGATGGAACGGATTTACACCGATTGGTACGGATTTTTTTTAAAACAACCTATCCGTACCAATCGGTGCGAATCCGTTCCATCCGTACATCCGTCCTATCGCAAAACCATTGTGCGCAATCAATCCTGATGTCAATGACATCAGGATTGATTGCACTACCCAAGTGCCGTTCTTTTGGGACTTTGAGTGGGGCGGGTTACTACCATTTAATGAACTTTTGATAAACGGTTTGCTGTGTTTTTTCATCCGTTAAGCCAAGCCAATAAATGCCTGTCGCCAATGCGCTGACCTCTATTTCTTTTTCAAATTTGGATTCCAATAATTGGAGTTGCCCCATTGCATTGATGATTTTGACCTTATAAACCGCCTCATTCGTTCCTGAAAGTTGTAATTGCAAACGATTTTGCACTGGATTGGGCGCAATGGTAAAATGGATGCTGGTTGGATGCGTGTCCTGCGTCCCCACTTTAAGACAATTCGTGCCAACGCGATACGCATGGGGCGTTGTACTTGAGTTGCGTTCGCCACCTGTCGGAATACTGTACGTAAAATAAATACTCAATAAAGTGCTATCCGCAATGGTTTTGGTAAAGCGAAAATCGCTCCCAATTGCCGTCATTGCATAGCCGGGATACACGCCAGATGCCGTTTCTCTTACATATATAAATGCTTGGGCACAACCCACTATCGGCGATAATGGATGAAACGTAAACACGGCTTTCCCATTCAACGTCTCCACTTTATAACTGTAATCGCCATTACCAACCATCCCGCAAATGCCTGTTGCATAATTAATATTCACCAATACTTTTACAGGCATTGAAATAGTGGTTAAACCCGTATTATCAGTTGCTTTTGCCGAAATGAGGTAATTGCCTGCGGATACATTGCCCCAATTCAACGCATAAGGACTGATACTATCCACTCCAATTAAGGTCGCGCCATTGTAAAACTCCACTTTGCGAATCGAACCATCCGCATCCGCCGCATTGACTTGAATCGAAACCGTTGCTGGTTCTGTAAAAAAAGCATTATGAATCGGCTGCGTTATCGCAACCGTTGGCGGAATCCCCGCACCTGTGCAATTCGTTCCAACAACGTAATTATGAGGATTGGCACTGGAATTGCGTTCGCCTCCTGTTGGAATTTGGTACGTAAAGTATATGTTGACTAACGTACTATCCGCAATTGATTTGGTGTAAACGAAATCGCCGCCAACAGCCGTCATCGCATAACCCGAGTGAACACTCGCCGAACCTTCCCGAAAATACGCAAACGCGTAAGCAGAACCGAGAATGGGCGTTAATGGATGTAATGTCACGGTTACGATACCATTGACTGTCACCGCTTTATATTCATAATCACCGTTAAACGCTGTTCCGCAGTAACCATTCGCATTGGGCGCATTGACCACAATATTCACTGGAATAGAGGTGGTAACAAGTCCATCATTATCCGTTGCTTTCGCCGTCAACGCATAACTGCCTGCCGCAACATTCGTCCAATTGAAATTATAAGGACTGCTATTATCAATGCCAAGTAAAGTTGTACCTTGATAAAATGCTACTTGCTGCACCGTTCCATTTACATCCGCCGCAGTCGCGCCAA
>JBDLWG010000565.1:0-7889 GCA_039804385.1 Bacteroidota bacterium | reverse complement strand
TCACGGATTTTTTTGATTTTGCTTGCTTTTGAAGTTGAATTTAAAAAAAATCCGTGAAAATCCGCTCAATCCGCGTCATCCGCGTTCCCATTGTATCCCAAAAACACCCGACGTAAAGTATAGAAGTCAAAAAATCCTTCCAATCCTTAAAATCATCAGCATCCTATTTCGAACCGTTTAACTATTGTGCTTCTGTTTTCAAAGCTGCTTTTTCTGCTTTAGACGCGCAACATGCTTTGCCTTTAGCGCAAGATTTTTCTTTCGCCACTACATTGTTTGTGGGCGTTGCTGCGGCATCTGCGGAAGCAGTTCCCTGCATTTTCGCGCAGCAAGCGGCTGTTTTGCTCACGCAAGCTGCTTTTTCAGCTGCTGTGCAAGCCGTTTTCATTTTAGGCTCTGCGGAAGCCGTTTGTGCAGATGCGAATGTTGCAAATCCTGCAAAAGCAAAAAGTAATGCTAATTTTTTCATTATATCAAAGATGATTTTGTTAAAAAATAACAATTGTAACGCTTATTTTCTTAAAAAAGTCTAATCTGCATCTGGTTTTAGGTTAAATTTGACAGCAAATTCGCGGACTAAGGGATTGATTTTCATCATTTCCATTAAAATCCCTCTCGGAGAAGTCGGTTTGGTGGGTGCTTCCACGATTTCGACTTTGGGCGCGAGTAACTCATCATATAAAACCGTAATATTTAAAAATGCATCCGACAATTCTGTTTTCAAAAAATCCAATAATTTCAAACCTTCTGTTTGCAATATCGTCAAAGAGACGTTTGAACCCAATTTGGCAATTATTTTTTTGCCTTCCAAAGTCACTTTTGCGGCATTCATAGCCGATTTGGTGGATTCCGAAGGGATTTGTTCGCCATATTTTTGCCAAGCTGACATCAAATTTTCAAAATTTAATTTTGAAACAACGCTTGCTTTTGCTTTTTCTTCGATTTCAATGGCTTTTTCTGCTGCTTCGATGCTTAAAATCATCGGCGCAAGTACAGGCGGAGCTACTTTTATAGCCCCTTTTTCGGGTGTTAAAACGGGGTTTGTCCCTCCATTTTCACCTATTTTAAGGCTTTTTTCAACACTTATGCTTCCATTAGGCGTTTTTTTTTCAAGGGCAGCCCGCAAACTATCGGTCATTCGGTGAATATAAGTCATTTTAATCAGACTCATTTCCACATGCAGCCGTTTATTTCGCGCCGTTTTGTAATGAATATCGCAATCATTACAAAGATTCAACGCCGTCAACAACAACGCTAACGATGATAAAACCGATTGTTGTCGATACCTTTCGCGCAAATTGCCGCCCGCTTCCAACAATTCAAGGGTTTGCACATCTTTGGCAACCAATAATTGTCGCAAATGTTCCGCTAAACCAGTGATAAACAAATCCGCGTCAAAGCCTTTTTTCAAAATATCATCGAAAATCAACAAGATTTTCGCCATATCTTCCGCCAATAACGCATCAACCGTCTTGAAAAAGTAATCGTAATCCAACACATTCAGATTTTCAATCACATCCGTATAAGTGACTTTTTTGCCACCCGCACTCACAATTCGGTCAAAAATACTCAATGCATCTCGCAATGCGCCATCCGCTTTTTGGGCAATAATGTGTAACGCATCAGGTTCGGCTACGATACCTTCTTTCAAACAAATTTTTTGTAAATGCGCTACCATATCAGGGATTTGGATGCGCCGAAAATCAAAAATTTGGCAACGGCTCAATATCGTCGGAATAATCTTATGTTTTTCCGTTGTAGCCAGAATAAAAATCGCATACGAAGGCGGTTCCTCCAACGTTTTTAAAAACGCATTGAAAGCCGCCGTTGACAACATATGGACTTCATCTATAATAAAAATCTTATATTTACCTTGTTGCGGCGCAAAACGCACTTGTTCCACAAGACCGCGAATATGTTCCACACTGTTATTGCTCGCCGCGTCGAGTTCGGTGATATTAAAAGACGCATTGCGCTCGAAAGCCGTGCAAGAATCGCACTGCCCACAGGCTTCATAATCCGCATCTCGGTTCGTGCAATTGAGGATTTTAGCCAAAATCCGCGCATTTGTCGTTTTTCCAACCCCTCTTGGACCGCAAAACAGGAAAGCATGCGCCAAATGATCGCTTTGCAACGCATTTTTAAGCGTTTGCGAAACATGCGCTTGTCCGACAACATCCTTGAAGCGGGTCGGACGGTATTTTCGTGCCGATACAATAAATTGACTCATGCGGCAAATTTACAACTTTCTAACCGAAAAAAAACAACAAAATCGGATTGAATTTATTGGATTTAGTAGTATTGTTATCGTTATCCATTTCACTCCTGTAGCATATTCCAAATCATTGGTTTCCAATCTTTTTCTTGTTCAGGTAAAACGTCGATTTTGAAAATATCAGGCGCAAGCGAATATTGATTTTCCATTGCAGGTTGCGAACAAACACCATAAAATTCAGTCATATTCCAATCCGCATCAAAAACAACAGCGCGAAATACAAAAATAAATAAATTTTTATTATTATGTGTAATTTCTCGTTTTTCAATGATTTGAATTTGCTCAGGAAGCATATTTTCCAATTCATATCCCATTCTACCGTAAATAATGGCTTTGACAACCTCTGCATGCGACAGGTATTCTCGCGGAATCACTTTCAGTTGCCGCATCTCCGACAACTGCACTAAAGTATGATACCAAACATTTTTGTCGGCGAAAAGGCGTTTCCAAACTGTTGTCGGCAATACTTCGCCTTGTTGTACATAAGCGAGTGCTGTCTCGGCAGCTAAGGCAATCTTATTACTATTAATATTTTTGCGTAAAACGTTTATAATCAATTGATTTTTGCGTAATTTACCCAAAATAGGCACTAAACAAAGGGCTTCTTGCAAGGATTCCATTTGCGGTACCTTCATTGTCAGGCTTTGCACCCGCGCTACAAAAAGGGCTTGAAAATCATCCACTAATTGCGTACAAGCAGCTTCTCCGTCCAATAATTGTATGGAAAGCTGGTTCAAAAGCAATTTAAATGATTTTTTATCATATAATTCTTGCATCATGCGTTGATACAAATGCGCCATTTTATCAAAATGTTCTTTTTGTGCATAACGAGCATCATTTAAAATAGAATTTGCTAAATTGATTCCCGTTACAGCTGACACATTCCATTGATTTGCTAAGTTGAAAAAAAGATTTTCAAACAATTTGGATGAATTTGAATGATTGGTAAACGTTTTAGCAAATACATCTGTTAGGATTCGGGCTTGTAAAATTGTAGCAGTTGTATCGCGGAAAAACAAGTTTTTCAAACAATCCACTCGGTCTGCGTCTTGTTCAAAAGCAGGAAATGCCATAATTTTATCCAACAAAAGATAGCGGGTTGAATTCATTTGTAAGGAGTCATCATCATAATTGGCTAAAACAACCGAATATAATTTATTTAAATCCTCTTTTTTAAAATGATATTCTGGTAAAATCGCTCGCGCTTGAATTCTATGCGTATCATTGCTTAAAAGATGTTGCAACAAAATATCCGTTTTAGGCATATAAAATTGTTGTAAATTATCAGCATGCGGCGGATTGACAAATTTAAATTTATCACAAAAAGTTTTAATAAAACTTTCTTCGGAAACTTCGTGAGGCAAATGTGCCGACAATTCATAACATTCAGTCCCAATTCTAAACATAATGTTTCGATAAATCGTCCCCCGTTTATCCAATTTGAAGCGCAAGGATTTGGCTTTTTGTCCTTGAAACGTGGTATCAATAATCGTCATTTGTTCAGGAATGCGGTTGAAACGCCAACGCAAAAAACGATGACACAACGAATCTTCATTTTCAGGTGCGTAATATTGCGAAAACCGAATCTGCGCAATCGAAAAGGAAACGCCCGATTGCGGACTCGTTACCCGCCAAGTCGTTTCGCGCACTTCGGGATAATCGCCCGGATGTTCCGATTCTGAAACATGAATCGGCAACGTTCCCACAGGCACACCCACCATATATTTTTCATTTTTCAACGGTTGTGTGACAAAAGTAGTTGGGGCAAAAGGCTCAAATTGGAACGAATCAAACCATTTTTCGGCACTGGAAAAGTCATTTTCAACCTTTTTATCGCCTTTTGCGACTAAGGCGGGCGGCTGCAAAACAAGCAAATAGACCCGATTGCCGCGCAGCCAACAACGCACATGGATTTCCATATGCTGCACCTCATACACAATGTACCGCCCTGCATAACCATTCATATCTAAATTATTGACTTTCAATATTTTAGGTTCATGATTTTGCCACAATTGACTCAAATTTTCTTTGAAAAATGCATCCATATCCGATAAAGATCGCCCTGCGGGAAGGTCATTATATCGAATGACATAGGTATTACCTGCTGCATCCATACTCTTAAACAAGTGCATTTTCAGCCCTACAACATCATATTCGTAAGGAGGTAAAAAGCTATTATTCAACGACTTACATGTAGGATAATTAGGCAATTCAATTGAAAACGCGCCTAAGGTATCCTTGAAAACCGTCCAACCTTTATTTAAAGGATTGGTTTTTTGTAAAAAAAGAGGCGTTTGAAAGTTTACAGTCGTAAAATGCTTGCTGTGTACGCCTGCAACCACCTGTCCGCAGGACGCGACAGTTGCTACGCTCCACAATATACCCAATATTGCAAGCCTTTGATATGGAAATGTCATGTAAAACTGTTGTTTATAAATATTACGCGCCACAAAGCTACTACTCTTTGGTAAATTATCACTTTTTTGCGCTAAAAAATTTAACAATATTCTAACGTTATGTCATCTTTGTAACATTTTAATCACGAGCCAAATTCAACCAATGCAAAAAATCTATTTCATTACATGTAATTTTTTAACTATACAACAGATTCAAAATATTGTAAATCAACGTTTTACATTAGCTTTATCGCCACAAACGGCGCAAACCGTCTCGCAATCGCGTCTTTTTTTAGACGAACTTTTGCAAAAAGCACGTCATCCCATTTACGGAATTAATACGGGCTTTGGTTCATTATGTGACATGGAAATTTCACAAAATGATTTAATTCAATTGCAAAAAAATTTAGTGATGTCCCATGCAACAGGGATGGGCGATAAAGTGCCCCTTCAGATTGTCCGCATCATGCTTTTTTTGAAAATCCAAAATTTAGCTTATGGGTATTCGGGTGTGCGCGTCGCATTATTGGAAAAACTCATCGAATGGTACAATTCCGATGCGTTACCAGTGATTTATGAACAAGGTTCCTTGGGCGCGTCTGGCGATTTAGCACCTTTAGCGCATCTGAGTTTGCCCTTATTGGGAATGGGCAAAGTGCATGTAGGCAATCAGATAATGACCACCGAGCAATATTTGATTCAAAATAAAATTGAAAAAATAACGCTGCAATCCAAAGAAGGTTTGGCATTATTGAATGGAACGCAATTTTGTGCCGCATACGCGCTCCATTGTTGCGCCCAAGCAAAACGATTGATGCAGTTAGCAGACCTTTGTGCGGCGATTGCTTTGGAAGGTTTCAATGCTCGAATGGAGCCTTTTGATGAAAAATTGCATGCGATTCGACCGCATCGCGGGCAGCAACAATCGGCGCGGTTCATTCGGCAGACCTTGCGGCAATCGCAAATCGCCGCACAGCCCAAAAAGCAGGTGCAAGACCCGTATTCGTTTCGGTGCGTGCCACAAGTGCATGGGGCGAGTCGAGACACCATAGATTATTTTGAAAAAATAGTCACAATCGAAATCAATGCTGTAACGGATAACCCAACTGTTTTTTTTGAAGACAATGAAGTATTATCTGGTGGTAATTTTCATGCGCAACCGTTGGCATTAGGCTTGGATTTTTTGGCGATTGCCTTATCGGAATTGGGGAATATTTCGGAAAGGCGCGTTTTTCAACTCTTGTCGGGGAAACAAGGATTGCCGCTTTTTTTGACTCCAAAACCGGGTTTAAATTCTGGTATGATGATTTTACAATATTTGGCAGCTTCGATTGTGAGTCAAAATAAACAATTTTGTACGCCTGCATCGGTTGATAGCATCGTTTCGAGCAACGGGCAGGAAGACCATGTGAGTATGGGTGCGAATGCTGCTACAAAATGTTTAAAAGTAGTGGAGAATTTGGAAAAATTATTGAGTATTGAGTGGATGATTGCCATGCAAGCGTTGGAATATCAACGGCAATCGGGATTGATTTCCGCGCCTATCCCTGAAAAATGGTTTAAAAAATACCGAAAAGTGGTTCCAACATTGGAAAATGACCGCATTTTATCGGAAGATATAGCAGAAACGACTGCTTTTTTGCGACAATATTTTTAACAGTCTGAATTACGATTGATTTTCAATCCCGAAGGGATGCTACTTTGGTAAAACGAGTGCTACCCAAGTGCCGTCCCTTCGGGACTTTTATCGGGGATGGGGTGCATCTCGTTTTACCAAAGTATCATCCATTCGGGATTTTTATCGGATCAATCCTATTTCGCCACTTGTTTTGCCGTCATTTCGTATTTTAAACCTTTGTAATTTTTCAAAACCGCCTTCACCGCGCCCACTGAAACGGGTGATTCTATCAATAAGGGCATTTTATTCCCATCATTCGTAGCCCAAACTTTCATTTGAGAACCCTCACTGAACACCGTTCCCGACACCACTTGTGGACTGAATTTCATGGTATTATACTTGCCCAAATCTCTAATATGTTTAGTCTCTGTACCTAAATACTTGACACTCAATGGATACGTATTTTCATCCAGCAATAATTTTACAGGAAATGTTTCGCCTGCGCTCATGGTGGAAAAATCCATCGTCCGCGTGTAATAAATCGCCGAAAGAATGTCGTGCATCGCCGAAGAAAAATTTAATTTGCCCCGCGTTTCAATTTTATCTTTGGAATCGCCGCGCTCATATTGCGCCACTTTATTTTTTTGGTCATACGTCACCGCATCATAGAGCCGATACCCGCCTTCCACAATGTCGCGGACGGAACGCGTAGGCAACATCGTCGTTTTATCTAAATCGGTATAATAATTATCGCGGACTTTAAAAAACCAGTCGTACGACGCATAACTCCGCCCTGTGGCAGCAATTTTGAATTTGGAACCGTCATCCGTAACCCGAAATGTGACTTCGCCCGCAGGAACCCAAACAAAATTCAAATTATAATACATTTTGTAGGTCAATTCTTCCCCATGTTGGAAACAAATTTGGGTATTTGGGACTGGATTTTGTCCTAAAACAGTGGGTTGAGGCGCGAAGGCGGTCAAGCCCAAATAAATGCTTGCGCCAAGCGCGACAGCGAAAAAGGATTTTTTCATTTATTTTAAGGTATGATTTCTTTTTTTGTTTTAAAAAAATTGGTTTTTAATAGTAAGATGAGTCCAAATAAGGACGGTATAATTAAATTGATAAGCCAAAGTGTAAACGTTGCTGCCAAAATCCCGATTTCGTTATTCAAACCTGACGGAAAAAGACTCCATATTTTAATGGCAATCTCGCCGCGTGCTAACAAACCAAATACGGGCGGCAATGGAATACTCGTTTGAATCACGTAAATCGTTGCTATGCAAGCAATTCCCTGTAAAAAGGGCGCATCTATTCCAAAAAATTTTAATATAAAATAGTATTGAAACGTGTAAATCAAGTAGCGTATCGTTGCCCAACATAACGTTGTAAACAGTTCAGTGGTTGTGTATGCTTTTAAAATTTTTGCACTTTTGAGCACATGACGGATGCGTAATAATTTTAATCGGCGCGCTAACGGGATGAATAATCGAATGTTGATGAACGCGATGATGATTACTGCTATTAACGTACAACTGCCCCAAATAATTCCGTACCACCAAAATTTTTCTATTTTCCAAAAAACGTGCAAAAAAGAACT
>JBDLWG010000564.1:0-4963 GCA_039804385.1 Bacteroidota bacterium | reverse complement strand
AAACGCGTTGATCATTCGCGCCTCCGTATGCAGCAAAGGTATTGATTTGTTTCGGATCCATCGGGCGATTGAAAAATATAATTTTACCTTTTGCTTTTTCACCCAAATGATCCACTTCATCTAATGATTTAACTTCAATAACATTTCCTTTAAGCGTTTTGTCTGCTGTTCCCACAGAGCCGCCCAAAGCTACTGTATTTAAAAAACTCATGGATTTGGCGCGTTTCATACTGACCACCGGTTTGGCACCGCGTTCCCAGCGCGGAACCATACATGGTTGCAACCAAACCGAATCCGCATGCAGCGTATCCAACATCTGCCGCGTATAGGCAACCGCCCGCTCTGCTTGCGGCGAGCCACTCAACCGACCTCCAATTTGCGTACACAAGTGGCGCAACCATTCATAACCCCGACTTTCGGTCAACGCTTTATCATAAATTTGGCGCACAAAAAGCGCGTCTGCATCATTGGAAGGCGCGTCTTGTCCAAAAAGCGGGCTAAAAAAGCTCCAACAAAGCGCGATAAATAAAGGTTTACGTAAAAAAAGCATATTTTGGATATTAAATTTTGAAACGAAATTAAAAATTAGAATTAAGTTAAAATTAAGAAAATTATTGCTTTGAAAGACGTTTTAAAGCATTTAAATACTGATTTTAAAAATCATACGTGCCTATTTTAGGTGAAAAATATGTATTTTTATCTTTTTTTATCTATATATATAATCATTTTGTTAGCAAGATTTAATTTTTTTTTTACTATCTTTGTGTCCACTAAGGACTTATTGTATTTAGTACATTAAGTCTGAATTAGGATTGATGGGATTTTCCGGATTCTGTTAGGATAAGTCCTAAAAAATCAATCCTAACAGAATCCTTAAAATCCCATCAATCCTAATTCAAAAATGGGGTTTAAACGATTAAATAAAGTTCGTACTATCTCAAACTGGATTTTATCCATCAACGCAAGATAGTTCCGATGCAAAGATATTTATAATTTGGTTTTATTTGGTTAGGGCTGGAGGTAGTGGGTCACACTGCCTCTTTTTTTTTATTTTTTTTAATCCCCAAACGTGCAATTCTCTTGAAAATCTAATACTTTTGTTTGTCTATACTTTGCATTGGTTGGTTTTGGGATAGGATGGATGTACGGATTTCACGGATTCGCACCGATGGATACGGATTTTTTTTTAAACAAACAATCCGTATCCATCGGTGCAAATCCGTGAAATCGGTACATCCATCCTATCGCAAAACCATCGTTCGTAAAGTATAATTCAAATCGTCTTCACCAAGCAACTTATCGTGAAAAACATGAAAAATATTTTTTGTATTCTGATTAGTTTGATACTGAACCTATTGCATGCGCAACAACCCATACAATATAGTCTGTATTTTCTGAACCCAACCGCTTTTAACCCTGCCGCAGCAGGCACTGAAAACTCGCTTGTTTTCACAGGCGGTTTCCGACAACAATGGTCTGGCTTTGAGGGTGCGCCCCAAACCCAAGTCATTACGGTACATTTGCCCGTTTATTATTTGAGCAGTGGTGTAGGTTTGAAAATCGAAAACGATGTATTGGGAGCGCGGCGCATGACGCAAGTGCAATTACAATGGAGCGTTGGACGGAGAATGGCAGGCGGCATTTTATCGATTGGTGCAGGCGGCGGTTTGGCGCAATTAGCCATTGATTTCACTAAATTGCGTACACCTGACGGGGAATATGGGAGTAGTTTCAACCATAATGACAACAATTTGAATGTACCTGCGCTCAATGCGACCGCGCCTATTTTGGAAGCGGGCGTTTATTTCAAAAACGAACGATTGAGTTTGGGCGTTGGCGCGACCCAATTGACGGAATCTAAATTCCGTCTTCAAGAAGAAAAATTAACGAATTGGCAAACCAAAAGAAGCCTTTTTGCCCATTTCAGCACAGGTATAACGCTTTTTGGTCATTTGAAATGTCATCCAACGGTCTTGTTGAAGTCCGATTTGACCCAACACCAAGCCGATTTTAGTTTATACGGGCAATATGATGAAAACATTTTGTTGGGCGCGAGTTATCGCGGGTACAGCACGACGACGACGGATGCGGTTGTTTTTTTTGCGGGTTTCAAATTGAACCCTCAATGGCGATTGAATTATGCGTATGATTGGACGCTTTCGCCGCTTCGGACGGTGCAAACAGGTTCACATGAGATTATTTTACAATATAATTTGGGACAATCTTTTGGTAAAGGCAAATTGCCGCCCATTATTTATAATCCAAGATTTTAAAGGTATAACGTTTGGAGGGTTTCAAACCCTCCAAACGTTGTTGTCGATTATTTAGCACGAACTACTTAGGTTCTTGATTTTTTTAATCAAGAACCTAAATCCTGCATGCTTGATTCAACCATTATTGTACTGCCAACTTTCTCCGCACACGCTGTGTCCCAACGCTCCATTCTAATATGTATAATCCTGATTGCCAATTAGATACATCGATTTCAGAAGCACTTTTTTCATTTGCAGACAACGTTTGCTGCATTACCAATTGCCCCGTCAAATGGTAAGCACGCAACGTAACGGATTGATTTCCAATAAAATCATACTCCATTGTAAAACCCGTTGTCGCAGGATTGGGATACACGTTTAATGTGCGTACCCAATCGGTTTGATTCAAATCATTGACCCAATCCAACGAAATTTGAAAATCAAAACCATCATCCGAGCCTGCATCATCCCATTCCAAAAAGTACGTTTGAGTTGCCAACACAGGCACATCCGCCACCACCGAAGCAAGATTGGCAATATCCGTTGGCGACATCGGACATTCATTATCGCCATCGCCTATCACTGTCAAATTCGTGCAATTGCCTTTGTATAAAAAAAAACGCGTATTGGTTCCGCCGCCGCAAGACGAAACACTCAACCGACCCGACCGAATCGGCGTGTATTGATACCAAATTGATTTGCTCGCATCGCCGCGCGTTGCCGAAAAACCAGTCAACGAATCAACATGAATCGTTCCACCTGCTGCGGGCAAGGCAATGGCAGTTACACAAGCCTGTCCAACCGTCGGCGTGTAAGTGGAAAGTTGCAAAGTGAACGCAAATCGGGTCGAATCCCAACGATTATCCCACTCTAAAAAATAGGTTTTGCCTGCTTTAACGGCTTTGGTGACTCGCGCCGCCCGCAAATCGGGGCTGGAAACCAAATATTCACACTCATCATCGCCCGCCGCGAACTGCGTCAACGAGTCGCACCGCCCGACATAGACCCACAATCTTGTATCCCTACCTTGCAAACATGATTGAATCGTCAGCAAACCATCCGTCAAAGGCGAATACTTGTACCATTTGGCTTTGCGTGCATCGGGATGTGTCGCAGGTTGCGCTGTGATGGAGTCTAACAACGTGATTCCGACTGTAATTGGAATCGCATTGGCACAATTGTTGCCCGCCTGCGCTGTACTAACGTTAATCCAAAGGCTTTTAACGCCGAGCAGCAAACCTAAAATCCGTAATGTTTTTTTTATATTCATATTCATTTTTTTTGTTGTTTGAATGACCCGTTATTGATTTGCGTTTCATTCAAACAATAAAGCAAATACCGTTGCGTTAAAGAAAAATGCTGAAAATAAAGGTGCGTTTTCAAAAAAAAACAAACCCTAAAAGAAGCATCATGTCAAATCTTATATTGAAATTGGACCCAAAATTAGTAAAAACTCAACATCGAACCCTTTTTTATACGTATTTGAAAGGTTAGAAATGTTAAAGTTCAAAATAAGTGGGTTAAAAACGCAAATATATTTGCATGGTATTTAGATAGCAACTACATTTGTCCGCAAGCAATCAATGGTAAAAAAGCGGGTTTATCCAACCGATTCAACGACGATAAAAACGACCTTATCTTTGATTCTTTCAAGAAGAAGTTCTTAATTATTTTGATAGGAATTCTGGGTTTTTGATGATTTCCGGTAGTGGGCATTTTAATTTTCGTACAATTACGCGCTTCGGTATGAGCGCGGCTCGCCGCTATAATGCACATACACTTCGACTGCCCCACGGACTCGCCGTAAAGAGCCGATTTTAGGTTAAACTGAAATCCAACTGTAAAGGCGAACTGTTTATTTTTGCATTTTTTTATTTTTATTTTTTTTTAATTTTTTTTAGATGAATATTTTCGTAGCAAAATTAAATTTTAAGACAACTAACGACGGTTTGCGCGATGCGTTCGCGGAATTTGGCGATGTTGATTCAGCGAATGTTATCATGGACAGAGAAACAGGCCGTTCTAAAGGTTTCGGTTTCGTTGAAATGCCTGATGATAAAGAAGCAAAAGCAGCGATTGCAAAACTTGATGGCGCAGAGTTAGACGGTAGCACGATTGTTGTTAAAGAAGCAACTCCGCGCGGCGACGACCGCAAAGGCGGCGGTGGCGGCGGCTTTAACAAAGGCGGTGGCGGCGGTGGATTCAATCGCGGCGGTGGCGGCGGTGGTTTCAATCGTGGTGGCGGCGATGGTGGTTTCAACCGTGACCGTGGTGGCGACCGTACAGGTGGTTTCAACCGTGACCGTGGTGGTGACGGCGGCTTCAACCGTGACCGTACGAGTGGCGACCGTGAAGATCGTTGGAATCGTCGTTAATTCAGTGTTGCATCTTAGATAGATTGCATCTGATAACGTTTCCATAATACAAAAAAAACTTGCGGCAAGGAGTCTTGTCGCAAGTTTTTTTTGTATAGCGCAAAATTTCGCGCCCAGAAAAAGGGCAAAGCGAGATAAATTTGATTTTTGATTTTTTTGCAAAAAAATCAAAAATCAAATTTATCTCGCTTTAGAAGAATTTTTTTATACGTTTTTGCATTATTTTTAATTTAAAAAAAGCATTATGGCAGGATATTCTTCGTATTCTTTGCGGGCAGTCAAAAAAAAATTTGGTTTAATTGAAAAATCGGCTCCGATTTTTGAAGGAGATTGTCC
>JBDLWG010000563.1:0-3141 GCA_039804385.1 Bacteroidota bacterium | reverse complement strand
CAAGCTGCGAGAAACCTATTAACAATATTCTTCTAATGCCATTTTCAAATTAGCGGCAATCGAAGTAGCATTGCGCCCTTCAATATGGTGTCTTTCAATGAAATGAACCAAATTACCATCTTTGAATAATGCCATCGAAGGCGAACTCGGCGGATAAGGCAACATATAATCGCGTGCTTTTTGAGTCGCCGCCAAATCAACGCCTGCAAAAACGGTCACTAATTTATCAGGCAACTTTCCTGCATTTTGTACGGTGTGAATCGCAGCAGGGCGTGCATTCCGCGCCGCACAACCACAAACCGAATTGACAACCATTAATACAGTTCCTTTGCTACTTTCTAACACCGCACTCACGGCTTCGGGCGTATGCAGGCTTTCAAAACCTGCATCGGTCAATTCTTGGCTCATCGGAGCTGTTAAATGAATTGGGTAATACATATCAATTTACGATTTAATTTTTTTAAAATTCAAAACGCTCGCCTTAATTTAAGGCATTATAACAACACAAAGGTCGTGATTTTGTTTGATTTTTTTAATTCAACAAAACAACCATTGGAGGGTTTCAAACCCTCCAATGGTTTGATAATCAGCATTTTATAATAATTGTCTATCAGCATAATTATTTTGACTTACTTCACTAAGGACGCAGCCAATTGATTCAAATAACACTCCAAATTCGTATAAGTCCCGTAACCCGTCAAGCGTATGCTCAAAATCATCCCATTATGGTCTGGCGTAGTGTGGTCTAAACCGTATTTGATTTCCCATTCATCGGGCATCCCGTCTGCATCTGTATCAAGCGGTGGCGGCGGTGGCGTTTTAAAATCCAATTGAAACGCATCTTTGTAATAATCAGACCCATCTACCAAATTGGCATCAGGCTTGCCCGCCAAAACGGGAGTCAAAAGTCGGCGGGTTAAAGGGTCTCTTTTCTCAGTGCTAAACGCGTTGAATGCGCCCACTTGACTCAACAAATAGATTTTTATTGAATCTGTTGGAGTCGGTGTAATCATTGGAAAGGGGTGGCGTTCTTTCAAAATATTGGCAGTACCTGTTTGTTTATTGGGATGATTTCCTTCTTCTGCAAAATCATTACAACAGGTAAATATTTGATAATCAGCATATTGTGAAAATCGTTCCATCCGATTGCCTTGTGAGAATAAATTGTTTTTATACACATCCAAAAAATGATTGTGAAACATCCCACCATTATAACTCGTCCGCCCAACTGCATAATTATTCAAAAAATTAGCATTTAAACCATAATCCGAATGTTCAGGTTCGGCAGGATTGATACTTGAATTATAGGTAATATGGGTTGGAATATCCCAAAATAAATTATAAGATAATTCTATGTTTAATGAGTTGTTCATACAATCTTTGTCGTCAGGACGTTCTTTGCTCAATGCACCGCTAATTTCGGGCATTTTTCCGCCAATTCGATTCCACATATTATGATGAATTGAAATAGAATCTTGCCTTTTGCCCGCTACTGAATAATTCAAGGACATGCCGCCTTGCTCATAATGCTCACCAATACTTTCAGCCAACAAACTGTTTTGAATAATAATATTGCTACTCCGCGAAATCTGAACACTTTCATCGGTTGCATGGGTGAAAGTGCAATGGTCTATCACCACATTTTTCGCCCCATCCAAGCGCAAAGCGTCTCCATCCAACCAACCCGAAGCGGCTCGAAACCCCGTTTCATACGGACGACAACTCAAATGGCGTACAATTACATTGTTAGGATGCCTTTCGGGATGATACCAACTGTCCAAAATCAAGTTGCGGACGATGATTCCACCTGGTGAAGTTTGCCCTGCAATGTAGCAATCGCCTTCTACCACTTCCGCCGCACAATCAATAATGCCACTCACTTTAAACAAAATGTATTTAGAGCCAGGCGTTTTCAACGCATCATTGAGTGAACCTGCACCTGAACAATTGAGATTGGTCACAAAAAGCACTTGCCCACCGCGCCCACCTGTAATTTTTTCCGCCCCAAAACCTTCCGCGCCCAGAAATGCAGGAATGGGTTGCGCCACCAATAAATGATTGATTAACAATAAATTGAATAAAAATAAATTTTTCATGCTGCTTGTGATATTTTTTTGTAATCTTGAAACTGTAAAAATATCACTTTGATTGCAAAATATAACAAAAATTGAAATATTTATATTTATTTAGGGAGTCGGGAAATAAATTTCCCAATTCCGATGCTGTTTGCGTACTTTGCATTCAAAATTTCAAGTATGAATCCAATGGTTGCCTTGATTATTGAATTATTGACTCCACTTGCATCCGCGCAACGGGCTGTACAGATGCAAAATTATATGAAAAATCAGTTTCCGTTTTTGGGGATTGCTGCCGACAATTGGCGAAAGCCATTGCGCCTTTTCCTAAAAAAACGGACTGCGCCTACCAATGAGGCGTTAAAAATCATTACTTTAGAATTGCTTGAATTGCCCAAACGCGAATATCATTATTGCGCTATTGAATGTTTTGCTTATTACAAAAAGCAATTTGAAGCAGATGATATTATTATTTTTGAACAATTGATTGCCACTAAAAGTTGGTGGGATTCGGTGGATTCGATTAGTAGTCAATTAGTTGCGCCTTTTTTTCAACAATTTCCCGAGTTGATTGCGCCTGTAACGACTCGTTGGATGCAGACGGATATGATTTGGTTACAACGGGTTTGTTTGATATTTCAATTGAGTTATAAATCGAAAACGGATACCGTTTTGCTATCGAATTATTGTTTACAATTGGCGGATTCTAAAGCATTTTTTATTGCCAAAGCGATTGGTTGGGCATTGCGGCAGTATGCCAAAACGGATGCTGATTGGGTTCAAAATTTCATGGCGCAGCATTCATTCCAACCGTTGAGCCAACGAGAAGCATTGAAGCATTTGAATTAGGATTTTAATCCTAACAGGATGAACGAAAAATCGTTTATAAAAATAAACGATTAAAACATAAGTAGTTGATAATTAAATCAGTATATTAAAAGTCGTCGAGGTTGCACCCCTATCCATTACCCACAGAATCAAAAATCCCGAAGGGATGACACTTTGGTAACTTGAAATCCGTCTCCGCCTCTTAAAAATCCCGAAGGGATGACATTTGGTAGCTACC
>JBDLWG010000562.1:0-2529 GCA_039804385.1 Bacteroidota bacterium | reverse complement strand
AACCACTCGTCATACTATCCACCGTCACAGGCGCAACACCTGTCATAAAGATACGCGCCACAAAACCTTTCATCGCGGCTTCTTTGATGACCTCATAAAATTTGCGAACATACCCATTTTTAGAAACAATATCCTTAAAATCGGCAAAATGAAAGGATAATAATTCGTTGGTGAATTGGTCGTATTCGTCAATTAAAATATAAATGGGTATTTTAACTTTGTTTTTATCATAAAAATTAAAAAAATGAATCGCAACTGCAGAAGCCATCGTTTGATTTAAAATAAGAGCTTCCTGTTCTTCCGTGAAAACACCATCATTATGACTCATCAATCGTTGAAAACCGGATTTGACTTTCAGCAAAAAGGCATCATGCACTTTGCTGACGTTATTGGTCTCAATGCCGCTAAAATCAAACCGCAACATCATGTATTGATTTGATAACGCCGTTTGATGTTGACCAATGTGTAAATGACCAAATAAAAATTGGAAATCAGCCGTTTTATTCACATCGTAATAATGTTCCAAAATGCTAATCCACAACGATTTACCAAACCGTCGCGGACGCAAAAACAGGACATAAACGGGGGCATGAACTTCCAATTGCTCCAAAAAAGAAGTGCGGTCTATGTAATAACATTTATCGCGCATCATGGGTCCGAAATCGGCACGTCCGTAGGGTAGTTTTATCATGATTTGTCCAATTTAAAAGGACAAATATAGGCTTTTCTATGGAAACCTGCAAATCCGTTGTGCTGCTTTAGGGTACTAATGGAAGTACGGATTCAACGGACTTTCACGGATTGGTACGGATTTTTGATTTTTTGAATCAAAAATCCGTACCAATCCGTGAAAATCTGTTGAATCCGTACTTCCATTGCCCCCAAAGTGGAACCCACAAATAAAAAATCCGTACCAATCCGTGAAAATCCGTTCAATCCGTACTTCCATTAGTATCACAAAGTATAAAAAGGCTCCTTTATTCCTACGATTCCTGGATGCTTGATTCGATATCCCAAATCAACTGTTGTGCAGTTTCATCCCAATCGACCCATACTTTGGAACCTTTTGTCACTTCACCGCCGATAATTTTATCAGAAAGTGGCGTAGCAATCCGTTCTTCAATCGTATCTTTCAACGGGCGTGCGCCATATGCAGGTGAAAATCCCGATTCCGTCAACGTTTTTCGCACGTTTTCGGAATATTCAAAAACGATTTCTTGTTGTTTCAACAATTTAGCAAAATTACGCAAGTGTATATCCAAAATCTGCCCCGCAACGCCTTCCGTAATTGGCGCAAACGGCGTTAAGTGCATCCCGCGACCTAACATTTCGGGTCGAAAAGCCTTTGAACCATCAGGCATTCGCGCATCAGACATAATGCCGCGCAATTCGTCCCGAGAAGGCGTTTTGCCCGCTTCAAACTGCTTAACAATCCATTCACTGCCAATATTCGACGTAAAAATCACAATGGCTTTGGTAAAATCGCCTTTTTTGCCTTGTTTATCATGCACCATGCCTTCATCCAAGATTTGCAAAAACACGTCATAAACACTTTTATGCGCTTTTTCCACTTCATCAAAAAGGACTACGGAATACGGTTTTTGGCGAATTTTATTAACCAAAAGCCCACCTTCTTTATAGCCGACATATCCCGGCGGCGAACCATATAATAACGCCGCAGAATGTTCCTCTTTAAATTCCGACATGTCAAACCGAATCAACGCATTCGGGTCATTGAACAACAATTCGGCAATCGCTTTGGTCAATTCCGTTTTGCCCGTTCCTGTCGGACCCAAAAAGAAAAACGCTGCCGCAGGTTTATTGCCCTCTCGCAGCCCCGCCCGTGACCGCCGCAAGGCAGCCGCCACCGTTTTCAACGCATGTTCTTGACCAATAACCCGTTTTTCCAACAATTTTTCCATTTGCAAAAGCCGTTTTTGCTCCTCTGCTTGGATTTTGCCCATGGGAATCCCCGTCATGTACGCAATCGTTGCCGCAATATCTTCCGCCGTAACCACTGTTTTCGGTTCGAGCGTCCATGATTTTAATTTGGATAATTTGGTTTCAAAATCATCCGTTTCGCCTTCCAACCGTTGTGTCAATAAGTGCGAAAGCCGATTTTGCAACTCATTTTCCAATTTTTGGAGTGGTAAACCTACCAATTTGCCCTCAACAGGCTGCATTTTTTGGAATTTGTCCGTGATTTCTGTCAACGCACCTTGATTCGTCTGATTCATGACCGCAACCGCCGCCATCGTCACATCCATCACTTCCAAAGCCGCCGAAGGCAATTTTTTATCGCCCAAATACCGTTTCGCCAATTGAACCGATAACGGCATGGCTTCCTCCGCCAATTTGACTTGATGAAACGCCTCATAACGCCCCACCAAACCTTGCAACATCTCAATCGCAACACTTTCGGACGGTTCCGCAATGTTCAACAACGTAAAACGGCGTTTAAAAGCAGGGTCTGTTTCAAAAAACTGTCGATATTCTGCTTCGGTCGTCGCGCCGATGACGGTCAATTCG